>JAJYDH010000037.1 GCA_021777685.1 Planctomycetota bacterium
ATGGTCTTCCGTGACATAATGCACCTCGCGGATGATGGCTCGATCTCTCGACCCATCTTGCCAGGTCGGATGATTCACCACCAGAGAAGCTGGTTACACCCGATGACAACCGGGCGATCGGCCTGGATGGATTTTCGGGTCTGGTCTATGATTTGCTACGGAGCCTTGAGCACGCCGTCAGTCAAACCTTCCGAACCGTGTCCGACCGGGTGAGGAGCGCCCCGTTATGACGCGAGAAATCCCGCGGTCACATCCCCTCCACCGCCTCTTCCGGGGCCTGACCGAATCGATGTTCATGGCGGAACTTGGGATCGGCGACCCCGGCCTGGTCGGGTACGTGGCCGATCTCCTGGCCCGGTTCGTCCCCGGCGAAAACCTCGGCAAGGTCCGCGACGCCCAGGGGCGTCGTCTGACCCAGGTCACCGCGATGATCGCCGAGGCCGAGTCGTCCCCCGACGACGACCGGCGCCGCGAATGTCACCGCCACGTCGGCGATTACACGCTCTTCTGGACCGGCGTGTATCCGGAGGCGCTCGGTCAACTCCGATCATTCTCGTCGGCCGACCACCTGATCGACTTCCAGGCCCAGGGGAAACGGTCGTATTATCTGGCCAGCACCCTCGGGGCCGAGGAGGCACCCGTCCTCCGCCGCCTGAGCGAAGAATTCGAGCTCTGCGCCTTCGGCCTCTCGCGCGTCCGTCGCGAGTGGGAGCGTCCCGATGCCGAGCCGCCCAGGCGCGTCATCGGCGCCTGAGACGGCCCGGAGAGGGTGGTCGTCCGGCCCCGGAGCGGATAAATTCGTGGGGATGGTACGAGTCCATCCGACCGGCCCCATTCTCCGCGAAGACATTTCATGGCGACCACCCCGCTCGATTCGTTCGTCCTCGACGCCGCCGTCGAGGGGCGCAACCTCCGGCCCGGCACCCTCCGCGATCAGCTGGGGTCGCGGCCGACCCTCCTCGTCATGCTCCGGCATCTCGGCTGCCCGTTCTGCCGGGAGTGGCTGGCGGAACTCCGGCAGGCCGGTTCCACCGACCCTTCGTTCCCCGCCACCCTCTATTTCCACCTCGGCAACAAGGAGCAAGGCGACGCCTTCTTCTCGGCCCAGGCCCCGGAAGCTCGCGCGATCGCCGACCCCAAGGGCTACTTCTACAACGCTCTGGGCGTCCCCAAGGCCCCCAAGCGCCAACTCCTAGATCCCCGGGTCTGGGCCTGCGGCATCCGGGCGAGCCGTGGCGGCCACAAGGCCGGCAGGCCGGTGGGCGACCCGTTCGTGATGCCGGGGCTCTTCCTGGTCGAGGGGGATCGGGTGACGTGGAGTTTCATCCCCGGGCACATGGGGGGCCTGCCCAACGTGGCCGACATCCCGCGTCCTGTGGTGGTCTGAAGGGACGGCGAGACTTGCGCCGCGGCCCGGGAGACTTCCGGGCCTCGATCCGTTACACTGGGACGCCGCTCGAGTGTTCCGATGCCGGGCGACATTGTCCCGATGGAGAGGCCCGAAGTGAGCGCGACCGCCGGCGCATCGACACGTTATCGCCTTGATGACCTTCGACGACTCACCGCGAGCCTCGCGGCCGGCCTGGGGATGGACCCCGCTCGGGCCTCGGCGCTGGTGACGCACCTGCTCTGGTTCGATGCGGCGGGTGCCTCATCTCACGGCATCGCCTCGCTTCCGGCCTGGCTCGATCGGATCTCACGTCGAGAAATCGACCCGGTCGCCGAGGGTCGGGTCCGGCTCGAACACTCGGGAACGGCGGTCTTCGACGCCGGGAATGGCCTGCCGCCGCTCGCGCTGGAGAGGGCGGCGGGGATCGCGTCTGAGAAGGCGAGGGAACTGGGCCTGGGGATCGTCCGCGTCGAGAACGTCGGCCGGACCGGGCCCGCCGCGCCGATCGTCGCGGGCCTGGCCATCGGCCCATTCGTCGCGGCGATCGCGGGCCCGGGGGGCTCGATCGCGGTGGCGATGCCGATGCCCGAGGGCCTGCCGGCCGTCTATGATTCGGCGCTCGAAGGGGAGTTCCGAAGCCAGATGGGGGACGCCTGGTCACCCTGGATCTCCGCCTTCACCGGCGGCGACGGCTGGGCGATCCTCGCCCTGGCCGTCCCGGCGATGGAGCCCTTGACGAGCTTCCAAGATCGGGTCGGGCAGCTGTTCCGGGATGCCGCGGCGGGCCGAGGCCGGCTCCTGCCCGGTCGGTGGGAGGCTCATCGGATCGAGGCCCGAGAGCGGGGCGTGTCGGTCGACGAGGCTTCGGCGGCGGCGCTCCGAGGGTGGGCCGATCGGCTGAACGTCGCCTGGCCAGCTTCCATCGGCGGTTGACCAAGTTCGGCGAGGAGGTCTCATGGTCCTGCCGCTGGGAGACGTCGAGAAGACCCGGATCGTGCCGATCGCGACCTATGTCCTGATCGCGCTCAACGTGGCGATGTACTGCGTCGAGGTCGACAGGGGCGAGACGTTCCAGGTCTCCTACTCGGCCACGCCCTATGAGATCACCCATGATTTCGACATCGATCGGCCCTTCATGCTCCATGTCGAGCCGGGGCAGGCCGAGGGCCTGTTTCCGGTCCGGACGGGGGAAAAGCCGATCCCCCAGGGGCCGGTGCCGTTCCCGGTCCCTCTGACCATCCTGACCGCGATGTTCCTGCACGCCAGCCCGCTCCACCTGGCCGGGAACATGCTCTTCCTCTGGATCTTCGGCGACAATGTGGAGGAAGTGCTCGGCACGTTCCGCTACATCCTGATCTACCTCGGCTTCGGGGTGGCCGGGACGCTCGCGCAGATCGCGGCGGCGCCCGATTCGCTGATCCCGACCCTGGGCGCGTCGGGGGCGATCGCGGGCGTGATGGGGGCTTACATCATCTGGTTCCCGCACAACCGGGTGAGGGTCCTGTTCTTCAACTTCCTGACGGTGATGCCGGCCTTCCTGGTGATCGGGGCCTGGATCGCGCTCCAGATCCTCGGCGGCTATGGCTCGATCGGCCGTCTGGGGGAGATCGGCGGCGTGGCCTACCTCGCGCACATCGGCGGGGCGGCGGCCGGGCTGTTCGTCGGCCTGCTGTTCCGCGACCGGGCGATCGCCGTCCAGGCCGAGGAGTATCGCGACGCCTGGCGAGTCTACGATTGAGCCACGATCAGCCAACCTCGACCGTCTGGACGACGGACGCGGACCTCGGTGCCGAGGCAACCCCGACGACCCTCCGACGTTCGAGGGCCAGGCCGACCAGATTCAGGGCGATGCACCACGAGACGCCATAGATCCCGTAGGCATAATCGGGAAGGCGTGCGATCAGCATCGCCGTCAGGGACATCTGGACGGCCGGGACCAGGAACCGGAGGTTGAAGATCCAGGCCATCGTGGCGAAGCCGAAGGTGCCGAGCGTCGCCCAGACCGCCTTGAACCAGTCGGTCTCGAAGCCGACGAGGCTGTTCATCGTGGCCGTGCTGAACGTCAGGATCAGGAACGTGATCCAGACCCGCGCGACGGGCGTGAAGAGGGAAGGGATCGGCCTGCGGAGATACGCGCGAAAAATGACGATCGCCGCCGCCAGGTCCACGCCCCACAGGGGCAGGAAGTGAGTCTCCGCGCGGTCGCCCCGCCCGTAAAGGAGCTGGCAGAACGAGAAGATGACGAGGTGAAACCAGCCGATCTTCACGAGGGCCAGGCCCCAACGGTCGCGCAGCGCGACGTGATCGAGGTCGGCGACGTCCGCCGCCAGCCCGCTAGGGTACTCTCGGGGACGATCCTGGATGCTCGACATCGCGGGCCTTCGCGCGTAACTCTCGAGGAATTGGGTAGGCATGAACGAGTTTATCACACAAATCGACCGCACGCGATCATTCTAGGCCCGTGACCCGCTCGCCCGTCCGGGTCGCCTCGAAGAGGCCGCGTCTCGGGTCGATGCTCCGGAGCTTCAGTTCGGGCTCCGTTCGTTCGACCTCAATGACCCCCTCGGCGTCGAGTCCGTAGAGGTAGACAAGGCGATGGTCGCCGAGCGAGGAGAGCGTCGCGGTCCGGGATAGGCCGTACCAGCGCGAGTGGTTCCCGGCCATGTCGCGCTCCAGGCAGTCCAGCGCCGATGGATGCTCGGCCAGATCTTTGGGGTCCCAGAAATAGAAGCGATCGCGGGCCTCCGGCGCGTCCCACCAGAGCTCATAGAGGTCCGACCGGGAACGGAACAGGATGGGCGCGTCGGCCAGCCTGGCGACGGCGGCGGTCGCCTCGTCTCGCCTGGCCTCGGCCTGCCGGAACCATCGGGCCGAGCCCATCAGGTTCGATGTGCTCAGGACCAGGAACCCCGCCAGGACAGCCCAGCGGACCGGCCCTCGAATCCTCGCCACGACCGGGGCGATCAGCGGCCCGAAGCCGGCCACCGCCGCGATGGCGTAGCGGTCGATCAGCACCGACTGGACCGAGAATGAGAGGACAATCAGGACGGCCGGCAGCAACGCGAGGCCGGCCAGGCCTCCCAACTCCGAGACATCTTCCGGAGTCCCTTCGGCCGACGCGACGCCCCGGCCTCTTGCGAGCAGGCTCGCGGCGAAGAGGCCGATCACCGGGATCGCGAAGACGTAATAGGAGAAGACCATCATCAGGAAGTCGCGGGCGGCGGGGAGGCTCGCGGGCTCGATCCAGGTCCCCACCGTGATCGATTTCCGCTGCCCGAGATACAATGGGATGCAAGCCGCCAGGGCCAGGATTCCGACCCCCACCGGGACGACCCGCTCCAGGGCCGCCCTCCAGCCGGTCCGGATCGACAGCGAGTGGGCGACCAGGACCAGGCCCAACGAGATGACCCCGAGGTAATGGTTGGTGCAGACGAGGACCGAGGTCGAGGCGAGCAGCACGCCCGGCCAGAATTTACTCCTGGACCGATCCCACAAGTTGAGGGCGAACGCGAACCACACCATTCCCGCGAACCAAGGCCCGTAAAACCGTGCCTCGAAGGCATGCCGGGTGATCATCGGGTGGGCCCACGTCGCCATCGCGCCGATCGTAGCAACGTGGGCCGGATAGACCCTGCGGATCGACGCATAGACCCCAAGCACGCCCAGCAAGACGGAGACGAACCCCACGACCCGCAAGGCACCCGGCCCGGTCGAGCCGACGCACCAGGAGGCCGCTCGGGTGAGCAGGTACAACGCGGGTGCATTGGTGTCGGCCCCGTGCTTCAAGGCTTCGAAGGCGTGCGAGAGGCTCGGGTCTTGCACGAGGAGCTGGGTATGGACCTCGTCGAGCCACATGCGTCGATGATAGACCGCGGACGACCGCGTGACCGCGATCTGGAGCCCGATCAGGCCGAGCAGGAGCGCCGGCACGATCAGGTGGGGGAGTCGTGGCCACACGCTGGCCGGTCGGGTCAGGTCGGCTGTGGACATGAGTGCTGGCTCGGGGCGGCCTGGTAGGATGACGTCTCAATAAAAATTCGAGGAAAGCCACCTCGGGGCGACATGGCGGGTCCAATCGTCGGCGCGGGCGGGCGAATGACAGAGGACAGGGGAGGGAAGATGTCATGCTCGGGGCCATCGTCGAGGCGTTGGAACGGTTCGGGCGGTTCGTCGGCTTCTCGCTCGAGGTGGCCGGGGCGATGCCGGGCGCGGCGATCCGTCGACCCGGCGAGGTCATCCGCCAGTTCGAGCGGGTGGCCTGGGGCGGGCTGCCCGTCGTGGCGTCGGCGGGCGTTAGCGTCGGGCTCGTGACCTGGCTCCAGGTCCGCCGCCTCCTGGCCGATTACGGCGCGGAAGCGAACCTGCCCAGCGTCCTGGCGGCGGCCGTGCTGGTCGAGACCGGCCCGGTGCTCGCGAGCCTGCTGGTCGCCGGCCGGATGGGCGCGGGACTGGGGGCCGAGTTGGGCTCGATGACGATGACCGAGGAGATCGAGGCCCGCGAGGTCCTCGGCGCCCCGATCGTCTCGTCGCTGGTCGCGCCCCGGGCGGTCGCCTGCGCCCTGGCGGTCCCGCTCCTGACGATCCTGCTCGACGCCTTTGCCCTTCTCGGCGGGCTAGGTGCCGAGATGGTCGGCGGGTCGCTCTCGGCCGAGGCGTTCCAGAGCCGGGCGCTCGACTTCCTCCGCCTCTCCGACGTCCTCCCCGCGACGCTCAAGACGGTGGTCTTCGGGCTCCTGGTCGCCCTGATCGGCTGCTGGACGGGGCTGAATGCCGACCGTTCAACCGAGGCGGTCGGCAATGCGGCGACCCGTGGGGTCGTCCGCTCGATGCTCGCGGTCTTCGCCGCCAACGTGGTGCTCGTCCCCGCCCTGCAGGCGGCAATCGGGGCGATCGGCTGGAAGAGTTGAGGGAGGAGGGGAGAGAGGAGAGGATTCCCCGCACCGAGGCGGGGAATCCGGCGACCTGGCGGCTTTTCAGCGATTCAGCCAGGGCTTGTAGAGCTTCAGGTCCCGCCTCGCCGACTCGTAATTGGTGCTGGACGGAGAGGAACGAGTGGTCCGGAAGGTCGAGGTCGGCTGTCGATAGTACGTCGGGGCCGCCGAGTAGCGAGGGGTGGCCGGGACGCCCGTCCGGGGCGGGAGGGCCGTCGTCGTCCGAGCCGGGACGGCGGGGACGGTGGGGACCGGAGACTGGGCATTCGCTTCGGTCGCGCCAAGCGACCAACCGCCCGCGATCGCCAGTCCGAAGGCCAGCGCCGCGTTCCGAGTCGTGCTCTTCATGGCAATGCCTCCGCGGGCGATTTCGATGGACGCACGCACCCCGGCCGAGGGGAGGACGCATGTCATCCCGCCCCGGCCGGATTCAACGCCATCGAAATGGAGAGTTCGCCTCGCGTAAGTCATTATGGATCAGGATCGCGCACAGGTCCAGCCCGACGCGCGAAGGACCCGGGACGTCCTCCGATGCCGAGCCTCAGTCCCGGCTCAGCCAGGGCTTATAAAGCTTCAGGTCGCGGCGGGCGGGCTCGTACCCGTAATGCGGCGTGAAGGCGGCGCCTCGGCCGTCGCGGACGGGGTGATAGAAGCCGTTCTGGTGGTAATAGGCGGGGGCTGCATAGCGGGGGACGACCGGGACGTAGGCCCGCGACGGGGAGGCGTAGTACGTCGGGACCGGGGCCGAGGGCACGAGATACTGGGCCCGGGCGTCGGAAGTTCCGAACGAGAGGCCGCCCGCGATCGCCAGCCCGAGGGCCAACGCCGCGTTCCGATTGAGGAATGACATGTCGATGCCTCCGCGGGCGATTCCGGAAGGGTCGCGCCGAAACGGGCGCGCCGAGGACGCGAGTGGATCGCGTCGCCGGGGCGTGGATTCCAGCCGGAATGGAGAGTTCGCCTCGCGCGAGGATTAATAAGCAAACGCCGGGCCAATCCGGGTCGTCGATCAGGTCCGGAGGGTCGCCTCGAACCGCGAGGCACAGGCCTCGACGATCTCGTGGACCGAGCGCTCGACCTCCTCGCCGGTGAGGGTGCGCTCGGGGTGGCGGAACCGGAGGCCGAAGTGGAGGCTCTGGCGATCCTCGGGGATGTTGCCACCCCGGAAGGCGTCGAGGTAGACGATCGCCTCCAGGTTCGAGCCCCCGGCGCGGCCCACCACCCCCGACAGTTCGGCCCAGGACAGGGCCCGGGGGACGACCAGCGACAGGTCACGCGCCACCGCCGGGAGCGGCGGCAAGGCGTGGTGACGGGGGACCAGGTCGGCCTTCTCGACCAGCACGCCCAGCGTCAGCTCGGCCGCCGAGCATGTCCCTCGCAACTCCAGCGAATCGAGCTTCGAGCGATCGACCTCGCCGATCCGCCCGAGCGGCGTCCCGCCCAGGAACAGCTCGGCCGAACGGCCGGGCGTGAACCACGGGCACGCCGACGGGCGGACCTCCAGGAGCTTCTCGACGTGGAACCGGGCCAGGACCGCCTCGACGATCCCCTTCAGCCCGAGGAAGTCGCGCCCGCTCAGCAGGGTCAGCCGGGTCGGCTCGTCTGGCAGGGGCTGGCCGGGCCGGGGCAGGTAGACGTTGGCGATCTCGAAGAGGTCAACATCGGCGTTGCCGTGCGATTCGTTGTGCCGGCGGACCGCCATCAGGCCGGGGACCAGGCTCTGCCGGAGCGCATTGGCCCGCTTGCGGACCGAGTGCTCGACCCGGATCGGCGGCGCGGTCGCATCCGGGTCCATCGTCCCCACCAGCTCGTCGGGGACGAAGCTGAGGGTGATCGCCTCGTCGAATCCTAGCCCCGAGAGGAGCGACCGCGCGACGTCCTCGACGCGCTCGCGAGGCCCCCGGGGGGCCCCGGCGAGCGGCACGGCGCGGTCCTCGGGGATGTGCTCATAGCCGTGGACCCGGGCGACTTCCTCGATGAGGTCGATCTCGCGCTCCAGGTCGCTCCGCCAGCTCGGCGGCCGGAACTTCGGGGCCTCGGGCGGCCCGCCGAGCGATTCCAGCCCGAGGGCGAGCAAGATCCGCGCGACCTCGGCCGGGTCGATCGCGATCCCCAGGACCCGGGCGATCTGGTCGAGCCGGAGCGTGACCGCGGGCCGATCGACCGCGAATCCCCCCGCGTCGATCATCCCGGGATGGAGCGTCCCGCCGGCCGTCTCCAGGATCAGCTCGGCGCATCGGCGGCTGGCCCATTCGGTCACTTCCGGGTCGATTGGCCGCTCGAATCGGTAGCTCGAATCGCTGTGCAGCCCGAGAGCCCGCGAGGTCCGCCGGACGTTGAGCGGGTCGAACCGCGCGGCCTCGATCAGGATGTCCGTGGTCTCGGCCCCGATCTCGGTGTCGAGGCCGCCCATCACTCCGGCCAGCCCGACCGGCCTCGAGGCGTCGGCGATCACCAGCATGTCCGGGGTCAGCTCGTAGGATTTCCCGTTGATCGCCCGGAGGGTCTCGCCCTTGACGGCCCGGCGGGGGATGAGGATGCGGCCGTCGAGCTTCGCCAGGTCGTAGGCGTGGAGCGGCTGGCCGCACTCGAACATGACGTAGTTGGTCACGTCCACCACGTTGCTGATCGGCCGGACGCCCAGGGTCTCCAGCCGTTTCCGCATCCACCAGGGGCTTTCGGCGACCTTGACTCCGGTCACGACCCGGGCGGTGAATCGTCGACAAAGGTCCGGCGCATCGATCCGGACCTGCGCCAGCCCTTCGACCGGCGCACCGTTCGCTTTCGGGCGGGGGTCGGGCAGGCAGACCTTCCGGTCGAACAGGACGCCGATCTCGCGGGCGACGCCGATGTGGGCCAGGCAGTCCGGGCGGTTGCTGGTCACCTCCAGGTCGATGGCCAGGTCGCCGCCGACCTCCTCGGTCGACTCGTGGTTCAGGCCCGCGAGCGCCAGCCGTTCGGTCAGGACGTCGACCGGCAGGTCGAGCCGGAGATAGTCGGTGAGCCAATTCCAACTGACGATCATCGCGGTATGATTCCCAGGTCGGCTTCAATGAGCGGATCGCGGATTGCCGTTTGCGGGTCGTCAATCCAGAAATATCATCGCGAAACGACCGGCCTGCTTAACATACTATTTCCCCGTCCACCCGCGATCCGCGACCCGCTCCTTGCCCATCGAGCGGAACCAGTACACGGGGATGCCCGCCAGGGCGATCGCGTAGCCGATCCCGGCGGTCTTCGGTTCGAGGTAGACGAGGTCGGCCACGAGCAGCCCCGCGATCGCCAGGTAGAGCACGACCGGCAACGGGTAGCCCGGGGTCCGGTAAGGACGATCGGCCGCCGGGGCCTTGACCCGGAGCATGACCACCGAGCCGACCATCAACATGTAGAACGTCAGGTCGACCGGGATCAGGAATTCCAGGAGCTGGTTGTAGGTGTTGCCATACCGGGCCTCGCCCGGCAGCGGGTCGACCTTGACCGTCACAGGTAGTGCGATCAGGATCGACCAGACACCCTGCGCCACCAGGGCGACGGCCGGGACGTGGTGGGCGTTGGTGGTCCCGATCTGCCGGAAGAACAGGCCATCCTTCGCCATCGCGTAGAGGACCCGGGCGCCCGAGAGGACCAGCCCGTTCACGCACCCGAAGGTCGAGACCATGATCGCGACCGCCATGAAGGTCACACCGACCGGCCCGAGGACCGCCTTCATCACCGCCGTGCCGACCCGCCCCTGGTCGGCCCCCCGGATCTGGTCCAGCGGCAGGGTCACGATGTACGCGACATTCGCCAGGAGGTAGAGCCCGACCACCGTCCCGCAGCCGACAAGGAGCGCCCTCGGGAGCGTCCGGCCCGGCTCACGGACCTCGCCGCCGGTGAAGGTCACGTTGTTCCACGCCGATTGCGAGAACAGTGGGCCGACCATCGCCTTGCCCAGCAGCAGGGCGAATCCCAGGGCGCCGGCCACCCCCAGGTCCTTCTGGGCACCTTGCAGAGTCCAGCCGTTCGCCGTCGGATTCCACCAGGACGAGGTCCAGGCCGCCGCCCCTCGGTTCGCGCCGAAGAAGATCCCCACGACGATCAGGGCCATCAATGCGGCGGTCTTGGTGAAGGTGAAGGTGTTCTGGATCAGCTTGCCCGTCCGCAAGCCCAGGGTATTGACGGCGGTCAGGAGGGCGATCATGAGCACGGCGATCATCTGCTGCGCCGACAGGCTGATCGCGTAGCCGGATGTTCCCAGGTGGATTGGGTCGAACAGCGGATAGGAGCCGGCCGAGATCGCCGGGACGAGGACCCCGAGGAATTTGGCGAACGCGACGGCCACCGCCGCGATCGTGCCGGTCTGGACGACGAGGAACATCGACCAGCCGAACATGAATCCGACCGACGGGCCGTAAGCCTCGCGGAGAAAGACGTACTGGCCCCCGGCGCGGGGCATCATGGCCGCGACCTCGGACGCGCAGAGGGCTCCCGTCACCGTCAAGAGGCCGGCGATCGCCCAGGCGGCCAAAAGCCAGCCGGGCGAGCCGACGAGCCGGGCCGACTCGGCCGAGGTGATGAAGATGCCCGACCCGATCATCGACCCCATGACGATCATCGTGGCGTCGACCGGCCCCAGCTCCCGGACCAGCTTCGGGGACGGCTCGGGCTCGGCCTCGCTCATCGGGGTGGGGCTCCGGTGCGGTCGGGCGCGGGAGTCGAGGGTATGGGGGCCGGCTCCGAGTCTTCGAGGTGCCTATCCCCATACCCGGTGTGTCAGGACTTCCTGGCGAAGTCCTGGACCTCGGCGATCGCCTGCTCGATGGCGTCGCGACGCCACTTGGTCAGGGCGCTGTCGAGGGCCCGGGTGAGGTGGTTGGCCAGGTTGCTCGCGGCGGAGGAGGGGGAATCCCCCTCGGCGCGGATCTCGGGGAAGTCGCGGTGGTGGATCTGCGTGGCCTGGGCCGTCGCCCCGGTCGTCACGATCACTCGGTCCTGGTCGGTGGCCATTGGGGTTTGCTCGCCTTACCTTTACCGGAGGATGTGGGGGAGGACGCGGCCGATCGCCGGGGCCGGACGCCGATTAGAATTGCCCGAGGAAGCGGGCGTCGTTCTGGGTCAGCCAGCGGATGTCCTTGATCCCGTGACGCCTCATGCAGAGCCGCTCGATCCCGAGCCCGAAGGCGAACCCGGTCACCTCGTCGGGGTCGTAGCCGACGGCGCGGAAGACGTTCGGATCGACCATCCCGGCACCGCCCATTTCAACCCAGCGGTCGCCGCCGTGCCAGAGCATATCGACCTCGACGCTCGGTTCGGTGAACGGGAAGAACGACGGCCGGAACCGGATCTTCACGTCCGTGCCGAGGTAGCTGCTGGCGAAGAGGCGGAGGACCGTCTTGAGGTCGGCCATCGTCACCCCCTTGTCCACCATCAGGCCCTCGATCTGGTGGAACATCGGGAAGTGCGTCTCGTCGGGCTCGTCGGGCCGGTAGACCCGGCCGATCGCGATCACCCGGACGGGCGGCGGCTGGTTCTCCATGATCCGGATCTGGACCGTGCTGGTCTGGCTCCGGAGCAGGGTCTTGTCGGTGATGTAAAAGTTGTCGACCGGGTCGCGCGCCGGGTGCGACAGGGGGATGTTCAGGGCCTCGAAGTTGTGCCGGACGTCCTCGACCTCCGGCCCCCGGGCGACCTGGAAGCCGAACCGGCCAAAGAGGTCGATCAGCTCGTCCGCCGTCTGGGTCAACGGATGCCGGTGGCCCAGCTTCGGCATCAGACCCGGGAGGGTGACGTCGATCGCGTCGGCGGCGATCGAGGGCCGTTCGACCCGAGATTTCGCCGCCTCCAGGGCCTCCTCGATCGCCCGCTTGGCGGCGTTGAAACGCTGGCCGTAAGCCTTCTTGGCCGAGGGTTCGAGCGACTTGAGCCGCTCCTGGGCCGACTTGAGCCGCCCTTGCTTCTGGCCGAGGAACTCGATCCGCGCGGCCTCGACGGCCCCGGAATCCCTGGCGGCGGCAAAGGCCGCCAGCCCCTCGGATTCCAGGCTCTCCAGCTCGGCGATGGGGTCGGCTTGGCTCATGGAAGATGAGGTCTCGTCAAGCGGCGAGACGCGAGGCCACGCCCTCGGGTCGGGTTCGACCCGGGGCTCCCCGCGTCTCGGTCGGTCGGTCGATCGGGGCGGCTCAGGCCGTCTTCTTCGGGCGGGCGGCGAGGGCGGCGTCGAACTTGTCGAGCTCGGCCCGGACCTTCTCGACGATGGCGTCGAAGGTCTCGGCGTCGTAGATCGCCAGGTCGGACAGACTCTTGCGGTCCAGGCCGATCTCGGCGAGGCGGAGGCCGTGAATCAGCCGGCTGTAGCGGAGACCGCGCATCTCGGCGGCGGCGCTGAGCCGGGTGATGAACAGGCGGCGGAAGTCCCGCTTCTTGGCCCGTCGGTCGCGGAAGGCGAAGACGCCCGCGCGGAGCAGGGTCTCCTTGGCCGACTTGAGGAGCTTGCGGCGACCGCCGACGAACCCCTCAACCTTCTTGAACAGCCGCTTCTTCGCCCGGGTCCGGGCGAAACCTTTCTTGGCGCGCATCGTACGGTCTCAATCAAAGATCGGGGAGGACGGGGCGGGGACCGGGGCGAAGGACGCCCCACGCGCTGATGGTTCAGGCCTCGGAGGGCAGGTCGGCCGGGTCGACGGCGGCTTCCGCGTCGAGGGCGGCCACGGCGACGCCGATGGCGGCCTTCTCGGCCTCGATCACGGTCGGGTTCAGGCCCGGCCCTCGGTGCAGGGCCTTGCGAATCCGGCGGGATTCGGCCAGCACCTTGAGCTGCACCTTCTTGCGGAGCCGGCGGACCTGCTTGCCGCTCTTGTGGCTCATCAGGTGGGACGACCCGCACTTCTTGTGACTGACCTTGCCGGTGGCCGACACCTTGAACCGCTTCTTCATCCCTTTGTGAGTCTTCAGCTTGGGCATTTTCGCATCCGCTTTCGGTTCGATGCGCCCCGGTCGGCGAGGGCGACGCCATCAGTCGAGTCGAACAATGTAGCAAACCCCGGCATCCCCCGCCAACACCAAAAAGATCGGGTTTGGTAAGGGCCATCCCGACCGGATCGGGACGAAAAATGCAAAGCCAATCAGACTGAAGTCTTTACCTCGACTGACTTTGTGGCGAGGTGTCGGGGGCTAGCTCCGGATCGAGTCGGCCGAGAAAAACAAACCCAATTCGCGAGGACCATGCTGGGTAAGACTAACCCAGCCTCGCGGAGCCCGATCAACTGAGCGCATGGCCCGAGAAAATCGAGCTCGATTCCCGATGCGCGATCGTCCCAAAAGACAAAGCCAGTCGCCGGAGTCCGGCCCTACACCTTCCGAGAAACTCAAAGCCACGCTTCCCGAGCCCCATCGTCATTATCTTCCCATTCGAACCCAAAATGCCGGACGTTCGATCAACCGAATCGTCGCCTCTCATTAATCATCGCTGGGGTCGGCGGTTTCTGAACCGCCTTTTTTCCGGCAGTGGGCGATTTCGGCAAGGCTCGATGGTAGCCGGGTGCCACGGGGTCGGAGTATCGAACCCGGTGGCACCCGGCGGGTGGGGTTCGCTGAAGCGCGAGGTCAGATGTCACCGGCCGGTGAGGTTGACCGAGCCACCAGGTGACGCCCCAGCCTCCGGAGCCCGAGGAATAGCCCCGAAGCCGCTACTCCCCAAAGAAGGCTGTTAAGGATGAAGGGTAAGTAGCCTGTGAGGCCGGGAAATCGAAGTTTCGAGGCGAAGGCCGCCATTACTATAGGGAACCTCAGAACCTGCCCACACGCCTCGATGGTTCTTTCGGTGCGCATCGGAGGTGCGCCGGTGTCGAAACGATCCATGCGCAGGTTGATCGTCGCTAGGGTGAGTGCCACCGTGGCGACGAGATGTAAGGTCGCGAGGAGCAGGATGACGGACCGCCGACTCATCTGTTGCCTCAGAGCCGTCTAACCCGTCTTCGACGGTACAGTCAACGGAACTGGTTCACGCCCGAGGAGCCACGATCGCCGTCATCCGCTTGCCTTCCATCGACGGGGTCTTCTCGACCTTGGCCACGTCGTCGAGGGCCTGGAGGACCTCGTTCATGACCTTGCGGCCTTCGTCGATGTGGGCGAGCTCTCGGCCCCGGAAGAGGACGTTGACGAGGACCTTGTCCTTGTGTTCCAGGAACTCGCGGGCGCGCTTGACCTTGACCTCGATGTCGTGGTCTCCGGTCTTGGGCCGGACGCGGATCTCCTTCACCTGGACCTGGTGCTGCTTCTGCTTGGAGGCCCGCTTCTTCTGCGAGTACTTGAACTTGCCGAAGTCCATGATCTTGCAGACCGGGGGGCGCTCGTTGGGAGCGACCTCCACCAGGTCGAGGCCCGCCTCTCGGGCGGCCTCCATCGCCTTGCCGGTCGGCATCACGCCGAGCAAATCGCCCTCGGTATTGATCACCCGCACCGGCGAGATGCGGATCTGCTCGTTCACCCTGAGATTCCGGTCGATGACGTCCCTCCCCGACGGACGCTGGGCCCTGGCCTCGGCTCGGTCGAGGATGCCGCCCAGTTGCGAGAGGGCAAGACATCCCCAAAACCCCACGTCGCCCGCCCCCGCGGCGGGCCCTCCGTGCGTCCCGAGGCAACCTTAGTGTTTAACCGCTCGCAAACCCGATGTCAATAGGTGTGCTTCTCGGCCGCTTCTTCCTCCGGGATCTCGGGCGAGGCCACGACCTGGCGGATGGTCCGGGCGTCGACCTCGGCGCGGAGCCTCCGGACGGCGTCGTTGATCGACAGCGCCCCCTGGTCGCCGTCGAGCCGATCGCGATAAGAGACGGTGCCGGTCTCGACCTCCTTGGCCCCGACGACGAACATCACGGGGATCTTTTCGAGCTGGGCGTCTCGAATCTTGGCGCCGATCTTCTCGGGCCGGGCGTCGACTTCGACGCGGAAGTGGAACGATTGGAGCGTGGCGACGACGTGCCGGGCGTAGTCGAGGAACTTCTCGGAGATCGGCAGGACGCGGACCTGTTCTGGGGCCAGCCAGAGCGGGAAGGCTCCGGCGAAGTGCTCGATCAGGATTCCCATGAACCGTTCCATGCTCCCGAACGGCGCCCGGTGGATCATCACCGGCCGGTGCGGCAGGTTGTCGGGCCCGGTGTAGTGCAGGCCGAACCGCTCGGGGAGGACGTAGTCGAGCTGGACCGTGCCGAGCTGCCACTGGCGGCCGATGCAGTCTCGGACGACGAAGTCGGCCTTCGGGCCGTAGAACGCCGCCTCGCCGGGGGCCTCGTCGTAGGGCAGTTGCATCTCGTCGAGCACGGCGCGGATGTCGGCCTCGGCCTTCTGCCAGGTCTCGCCCGCCGCCCCCTGGTACTTGGGGTCGGTCGGGTCGCTCTTGGAGAGCCGGAGCCGGTAGTCGGTCAGGCCGAGGCTGCCCAGGACGAACTGGGTCAGCTCCATCGTGTCCCGGAACTCCTTGCGGACCTGGTCCGGGGTGCAGAACAGGTGGGCGTCGTCCTGGGTGAACCCCCGGACCCGGGTCAGGCCCGACAGCTCGCCCGACTGCTCGTAGCGGTAGACGGTGCCGAACTCGGCCAGGCGGACCGGGAGGTCGCGGTAGCTCCTGGGCTGGGCGGCGAAGATCTGGATGTGGTGCGGGCAATTCATCGGCTTGAGGAGGTATTCCTCGCTCACGCCGAATTCCTCGACGTAGCCGACCCTGCCGGCCGAATCGAGCGACCAGTACGACGGGGAAGTGACCGGAGCGCCGTTCCCCTCGCGGCGTTCGGGGATGCCCCCCTCGGGGATGCCGGCGTCGCGGAGCAGCTTCTTCTGCCCGGCGTCGTC
Organism: Planctomycetota bacterium; assembly: GCA_021777685.1. Classification (GTDB taxonomy): domain Bacteria; phylum Planctomycetota; class Planctomycetia; order Isosphaerales; family Isosphaeraceae; genus Tundrisphaera. The sequence goes on from JAJYDH010000037.1 coordinate 16,144, forward strand.
GAGCGTCCCCTTCTCCAGGCCGTCGACCAGCGCCATGGCGGCGTCGCTCAGGAGCCGGATCGGCGGGAACTGCGATTCCTTGTAAAAGGGATAGTGCCCGCTCGTCTTGTACAGGTCGATCTTGCCGATGTGCGGGGTGTAGACCGGCTGATAGCCGCGCTTGACCAGCTCGTCCTTGAGGAAGTTCTCCAGGATGCCCCGGATGGTCGCCCCCTTGGGCATCCAGAGGATCAGCCCGGAGCCGACGAGGTGCGAGATGGTGAACAGGCCCAGTTCTTTGCCGAGCCGGCGGTGGTCCCGCTTCTTAGCCTCCTCGATCTGGGCGAGGTGGGCTTCGAGTTCCTTCTTGTCGAAGAACGCGGTCCCGTAGACTCGCTGGAGCATCTTGCGGTCGGTGTGGGCCTTCCAGTAGGCCCCGGCGATCGAGAGAAGCTTGAAGGCGCCCACCTTGCCGGCGTGGGGGATGTGCGGCCCCCGGCAGAGGTCGACGAACTCCCCCTGGCGGTAGAAGCTGAGGACGCCGTACTTGTGCAGCTCGTCGTCGATGTGCTCGACCTTGAACGACTGGCCGAGGTCATCGACGAACTTGCGGGCATCCTCGACGGGGAGGCTGAACCGTTCGAAGGGCTCGGCGTCCTTGAGGATCTTGGCCATCTCGGCCTCGATGGCCGGGAAGTCGTCCTCGGAGAGCGGGCGGTCGGGGAGGTCGACGTCGTAATAGAAGCCGTTGGCGGTCGTCGGGCCGAAGGCGAGCTTCGCCCCGGGGAAGAGGCGGAGGATCGCCCGGGCCATGATGTGGGCCGAGGAGTGGCGGAGGACGTCGAGCGCCTCGCGATCCCGGGTGGTCAGGAGCCGAAGCTCGACCGTCCTGCCGTCCTCGGCATCGAGCGGCCGATCCATGTCGACCACGGCGCCGTCGGCGACGGCGGCGATGGAGGCGTCGGCCAATCGCTTGCCGATCCCCTCGGCGATCTCGCGAGGCCGGACTCCGGCGGGGTATTCCTTGACCGACCCGTTGGGCAGCTTGATAGTGACCATCGTCCCCGTCCGGCGAACTCGCCGTCCTGAAGCGAAGGCGACCGCGCGGGCCGATCCCCTCCGACTGACGACGCCGGCCCGGGACCACCCGCCGATCGCTCGCGGTGTGTCGAATGGAAGGCTAGCCTAATCCAGACCCCCGCCGCTGCCAAGACGGAGCCAGCTCGCGGGCGGGTCGCCCGCCGGTCGAGCACCGCCTCGACCCTGGGCCTCGCGGTCGTCCCCGGCCGGATATCTCGGCCGGGGACGGCCGCCGAACACGCCGGACGGGCCCGGGTTCGGCGAACCCGGGCCCGTCCTGCTGGCTCCGTCGATCGGGCTCGGCATCGAGGCCCGGGAGGCGATCCGACTCAGCTTTGCCCCGTCCGTCGGCGACGGGAGAACACGAGGCCGAGGGCCGACAGGCCAATCGCCGAGAGCACCACGGAGCCGGGCTCGGGGACCGTGTTGGCGAACGGGACGGTGCCGTCCGCGGTCGTGCCGCCGTCGAGCAGGCCGCCGACCCCGAATGACGGAGCATAATTGGACGTGTAACCCCAGAGGACGCTCTCCGTCGGGGTCGAACCTCCGCCCAGTTCCGGCGAGTAGTTCGCGACCAGGCTGGAGGGGTTGAGGGTGAACGACGTGGGGACGTCCAGTCCGAGCTGGCCCGTCAGGACGGTGGGAGTCGCGCCCGTCGAGGCGGTTGACTGGTCGCCGAACCCGGCGGCCGTCCCCAACACGCCCGTCGAGAACGAGGTGCCGGCGAATGAGCCGAACGAGGTCAGCGAGGATGAGACGATGGACACCGTATTCGAACCGATCCCGATGGTGGATGAGTTCATGCCGTTGTTGTTGGTCTGGAACAGATAGAGGTACTTGGCGGTCGTGTCGAGGTTCGTCGCGCTGCCCTGCCCGTGGGTGAAGAGGGCGGAGAGATTCACGCCCACGTTCCAGGGATCGGTACCGCCTCCCCCCGTCGTGTCGTAGACCGCGAAGTTGATGGTCCCACCGACCCCGGTGATCGCATGTTGAGGCTGAGTGTTGCCGGTGAAGTTGCCGATGAAGTTGGCCTCCGCCCGGGACGGCCCGATCAGCGAGCACGCGGCCAGGAGCGTCGGCACCAGTAGACCAATCCGCCGCATCGACTTTCGCATCATTCTCTCCTCTCCGTTGGTTGGGAGACGACCGGGCTCTCGATCGAGATGTCGGATCGCGTCGCCCTGACTTTCTCGGTGGAATGGCGCCGAGCCAGCCTTCGGGGCGAGGGCCGTCCGGAGGCCCGGACGGCGGCCGAGAAGGGTCATCCCTGGACCAGAGAGCCGGCGATCAATCCGAGTCCATGATATCTCTGTTCATTCGACATGCAATACGAAATTGGATTTCCGATAAGTGTATTGATTACTGGTGTCTAATTTAAGTCGGATGTCCGAAAATAACCGTAAATTTTCCAGAACGATCGCCCCGATTTGACCCTTTTTCGTCGCCCAACGTCGCTTTTTTGAGACATGTCGGGGCCGAGATTCGGTGGTGAGCCCGCGCCGGAACCGCCACCGCTCGATCCCGATCGCCACGAGAGCCCGATCCGTACGCCCGGACGATGCGGCGGTTGCGACCGGCTTTCCGGGATCGAGCGTGCGGCTCCGCAAGTCGAGCCTCCGGTACGACCGCGAGGGCGAGGACCTGAACCGCCAGGTCGCCTTGGCCGCCCTCTGGACGGTTTCCGTGATGTTGACCGGCCACGTGATCGCGTCCGAGGAGGAGCCCCGGACCGTGATCGGCCGAATTCATCGGCGGATCGTTGCCGGTCCGCCACCCGAGGCCGCCGAACGATACGGGTCCATCGAGGCGTCGACCGACCGATCGGCTCTCGACCGACGTGGCCCGTGAAAGTTTCGGGGACTTGCATCCCGGATCACGGAGGCAACTCCGGCGGCGTGGCGGGGCGAACCCGGTCGTCTGAAATCCGGGGAGGCGGGCTGGATCGAATCCGTGCTTGCGGTTCCAGGCCTTACCGTTGGGATCGAGGCGAGGCAACTCGATCGGCAAGCCGGAAATGCGAGAGGGGCGGGCCTCGGATCGGTGAGGCCCGCCCTCTTTGTTTTTGCGATCGCCCTTGCCGAGGTCGAAATTGCCGCCGGCCTGGAGAATTTTTTTGAAAGCCTTCGGAACGATCGAGACATGACCCCCGGGTCGATTCGGCCCTGCCCGAATGACCGATCGGACGAGGGAACGGACCGTCGACGACCGGTGCGTTTCCCTCGCATGGCTCGCCGACCATGACGGCGTCAGGCCGCCCGCCGTGAACGCCTTCGGAGGGCAAAGCCGCCGACGAACGCGCCTCCGATCGAGAGCATGATGATGGAACTCGGTCCGGGGACGGCCACTTCCGAGAAGGCCGAGTCGATGCAGGCGTAGGTCCGCGTGCCCGCCCCGGACTGGGTGTAAGTCAGGTCCAGGACAGGGGCCGTGTCGCTCGGCACCGTCCCGAGGGTCATCGTCGCCGTTTTTCCGGGCCGGGCCCGGGGGAGATTGTTGCCGATCGGGCAGGAGGCGCTGTATCGATGTTCGACGTTCGGCGCCGCGAGCCATACCCTCCCCCGAGGCGGTTGTCAGATATGACCTGCTATTGGATCTACGACCTGCCCAACTGGCAGCTCGGCACGATGATCGTCTCGGTGGGGGTCCTGGGGTCGGTCCTGGGCTACTTCGCGAGCCGTCCCCTGGTCAAGAGGCTGGTCGGATCTTCGGACCGCTATAACGACATCGTGAGCTGGGTCTTCGCGGGGGTCGGGGTCTTCTACGCCCTGGCTCTGGGGCTGATCGCGGTGGCGACGTGGGAGAACTATTCGGAGATCGACGGCCGGGCCTCGAAGGAGGCCGCGCTGATCGGCTCGCTCTACGACGACCTCGACGGCTACAGCCAGCCGTACCAGGGCATCCTGGAGGGGCAGCTCCGCGATTACACCCGGTTCATCATCGAGAAGGACTGGCCGGCCCACCGCCGGGGCCTGGTGCACGAGGAGGGCAGCCGGTTGCTCTCGAGGTTCGAGGACGCGGTCATGCGGTTCGAGCCGAGGTCCGAGCGGGACAGGATCGTCCAGGGCGAGGTGGTCCGCGACCTCAACCAGGTCGACGAGGCCCGGGGGCTCCGTCTGTCGTCCGTCGCCAGCGGCCTCCCGGCGGCCCTCTGGTCGGTCGTTTTGATCGGGGGCGTGCTCAACGTGGTCTTCCTCTACCTGTTCTGGGTCGAGAATCGGGCGCTGCACGTCGTCCTGATCGCCCTCTATTCGGGCTTCATCGCCCTGCTGATCTTCCTCACCGCCGCGATGGACAACCCCTACCGGGGCGATTTCAGCGTCTCGCCCGACAGCTTCCGGGACGTTTTCGAGAAGAGGATGGGCCCGATCTCGCCGGGCAAGGAAGGTTGAGGAGAGAAGCTCTGTACGGCCCAGGGCCGCTATCTCTGGAGTTGACGAGTCAAGCCGCGATAGCTATCATTTTGATAGCAGGCGGTTGTCGAGTCCGGAGGCTCATCATGAGTCAGGTTTTGATCCGCGGGATCGAGGAGGACGTCCTCGCTCGCCTGCGCAAGCGGGCGGAGGGCAACAACCGGTCCCTGGAGGGAGAGTTGCGAGAGATCCTTCGCGCGTCCTCGTTGCAGGTCGATGCGGCGACCGCGAGGGAGTTGATGCAGGAGATGCGAGCCCGCCTGGCCGGGACTTCTCAGACCGATTCTGCGGCCTTGATCCGTGAGGATCGCGATCGATGAGCATGGATGCGTCGGGAGGCTGCGATCTCGTCGTTGACGCCAGCATCGGCGTCAAGTGGTTCGTCGAGGAGTCGCATTCGGCCGAAGCGTCGATGCTCATGGTCCCCGATGTCCGACTTCATGTCCCCACGCTCTTCTTCACGGAGGTCGCCCAGACGCTCTGGAAGAAAGTCCATCAACGTCATGAAATCAGCATTGCGGATGGACGGGAGATCTTCGAACGCCTTCTTCGGCTGCCGCTGATCAGGCATCCGGCCGACTTGCTGTTCGAATCCTCCTTCGAAATTGCCCTTCAAACGGGGCGGACGGTCTATGATAGCGTCTATCTCGCCCTGGCGTCGATGAACGGTTGGAGGTTCGTGACGGCGGACGAGCGTCTTTTCAACGCCCT
>JAJYDH010000514.1 GCA_021777685.1 Planctomycetota bacterium
GCACGTCGCGAGGGCCCGTGCGACGACGCCACGGTCGAGGCCCTGGCCTTCGACGTCGCGCATGCGATCTTCGACGCGCATTCGATCGCCGGATTCCACCGCCCTCTTCTCGCGGAGGTCGCCGCCGGGAAGACAGGGCTTGAGCCGTACCTGATCGCTTTCCGCAAGGCCAGGGCGGCGAAGCGCGGCGATGGCGGCCGGGAGTTCTTCCGCAAGGTCTCCCCCTATCGCCCCGGGGCGAAGGGGAAAAGACAGGACGCCGGCCTGGATTTGGCGTCTAACCGGCGTCCTGCCCGTCCATGACATCCCTCTAGCACCGTTATACGGGGAACCTATGTCCACGTCAACCGCGAAAAGAGGGTCCGGGAAAGGGCCCGCGCGATGCATCATCATCGCATTGGTCGCCCTGTTCTGGGCCGACCCTGCCCTTTCGAATGCCCCCCGTAGGACTCGAACCTACAACCCGCTGATTAAGAGTCAGCTGCTCTGCCAATTGAGCTAGGAGGGCGGGAGGCGATTGCCTTCGACGGTTACGATGTTAACGTCCCGGGATCGGGAGATCAAGGGGGCAGGCCCCCGGCCGGCCGAAGTCGTCCGGGCGGCCCTCCCGGCCGGGGGGAGTTGGCGGCCCGCTATAATGGGACCGGGCCCGAGCTTCACACGGATCGGGCGGGCTGTCATCTTGGCTCTATTCGTTCAAAACCCCCAGATCGGAAGAGGATGATCGCCCTTGAGGACTCTTCATCGGAATGCTTCGGTCGCGGCCCTCTCGGCGGCCGTCTCGCTGTCGGGGATGCTCGGCGGCTGCGGGCGTGAGGACTCCTATGTGGCGCCGCCGGCCCCCGAGGTGGCGGTCAGCGTGCCGATCCGACGCTCCGTCACCAGCTACGTCGAGTACACCGCCACCACCAAGGCCGAAGAGACGGTCGACCTCCGGGCCCGCGTCAAGGGGTTCCTTAAGGAACGCCACTTCGACGAAAAGGCCCCGGTCAAGAAGGACCAGCTCCTCTTCGTCATCGACGAGGAGCCTTACCGCGTCGCCCTCGACATGTCCCGGGCCAAGCTGGAGGAGGCCGAGGCGGCGCTCAAGAAGGCCGAGCAGTCGAAGGCCAAGGAGGTCGCCACGGCTCAGCTCGCGCTCGACCTCGCCTCGCTCGGCCTGGCCCGGCTCGACGAGCGGCGGACCAAGAACCTGCTGGACCGCAACGCCGGCACCAAGGAGGCTCTCGACCAGTCCGAGGCGAACCTCCACAAGGCCGAGGCCCAGGTCGAGGCCGACCGGGCCAACCTCGAGCAGGCGACGGCCGACTACCAGACCAACATCCTCTCGGCCAAGGCGAACGTCGAGGGCGCGAAGTCCGACGTCCGGAACGCCGAGATCAACCTCGGCTATTGCCGGATCACCTCCCCCTTCGACGGCCGGATCTCGCGGAGGCTCTACGACGTCGGCAACCTCGTCGGCGACGGTCAGGCGACCGTCCTGGCGACGGTCTACAAGGACGACACGATCTACTCCTACGCCAATGTCAGCGAGAGCGACCTGCTCCGGTTCCGCCAGATGGCCCGCGAGGGGAAGCATCGGAACTTCGAGAAGGGGGATCAGATCCCGCTCGACCTCGGCCTGGGCAACGAGTCGGGGTTCCCGCACCGGGGGATGCTCGACTACTCCGACCCCTCGGTCGACCCGGCCAGCGGCACCGTCCTCTGCCGGGGGGCCTTCCCCAACCCGGACCGGGTCATCGTCCCCGGCCTCTTCGCCAGGCTCCGGGTCGTGCTGGAGGAGAAGCCCAACGCCCTGCTCGTCCCCGAGCGGGCCCTCCAGACCGACCAGGAGGGCAAGTATCTGCTGATCGTCGGCCCGAAAGACGTCGTCGAGAAGCGGAAGGTCAAGGTCGGCGAGCAGGAGGGGAGCCTCCGAGTGATCGACGGGAACCTCAAGCCCGACGACCTGGTGATCGTCAACGGCCTCCAGAAGGCCAGGCCCGACGCGAAGGTCAAGCCGAAGCGGGTCGACCTCGCCGCCCCGGCCGTCGCGAAGGCCCCTTAGGCAGATCCCGGATCATTCATGACCGATGATCGACGACCGATGAGCAGTCCGATCGCCGGGCATCCTCCCATTCGGCCATCGGCCATCGGCCATCGGCCATCGATGATTGATCTCCCGGAATCCGTACGAGCCCCCCATCCTGAGGAACGGCGAGCCCCTTCCATGTTCTCGAAGTTCTTCATCGAGCGGCCGATCTTCGCCAACGTCATCGCCATCATCACGATGCTGATCGGGGCGGTCACGGTCTTCGTCCTGCCGATCGAGCAGTATCCCCAGATCACCCCGCCCACGGTCCAGGTGACGACCACCTACCCGGGCGCCGACGCGAAAACCCTCTCGGACACCGTGGCCTCGCCGATCGAGCAGGAGGTCAACGGCGTCGAGGGGATGCTCTACATGTCCTCCACCTGCGCCTCCGACGGCTCGTACTCCCTGACCGTCACCTTCGACGTCGGCACCAACCTCGACATGGCCCAGGTGCTCGTGCAGAACCGGGTGGCGATCGCGCAGCCGAAGCTCCCTCAGGAGGTCCAGCGGCAGGGGATCACGACCAAGAAGAAGTCGACCGCGATCATCCTGGTCGTCGCGCTGACCTCGAAGAAGGACAGCCCGAAGCAGTACGACAGCCTGTTCCTGAGCAACTACGCGACGCTCCGGGTCAAGGACGTCCTGAGCCGGATCTACGGCGTCGGCGACATCCAGATCTTCGGGGCGAGCAACTACGGGATGCGGATCTGGCTCGACCCGGAGAAGCTCAAGGCGCGGAACCTGACGACGCTCGACGTCCTCAACGCGATCCAGGAGCAGAACGTCCAGGTCGCCGCCGGCCAGGTCGGCGCCCCGCCCACCCCGGGCACGCAGGACTTCCAGTACACCGTCACCACCCTGGGCCGGCTCAAGGACCCCGAGCAGTTCGCCAACATCATCGTCAAGACCACCCCCGACAACACCGAGGGGCTGGGCGCCAAGCTGACCCGCGTCCAGGACGTGGCCCGGGTCGAGCTGGGGGGCCAGGTCTACGACCAGTGGTGCGACGTCTCGGGCCGGCCCGCCGCCGGCGTGGCCGTCTTCCAGCTCCCCGGCGCCAACGCGCTCGACGTGGCCGACAAGGTCGTCAAGGCGATGGACGAGCTGAAGAAGACCTTCCCCGAGGGGATGGAATACTCCACCCCCTACGACACGACCATCTTCGTCCGCGAGTCGATCCACGAGGTCTACAAGACCCTCTTCGAGGCCGGCGTGCTCGTCCTGATCGTGATCCTGGTCTTCCTCCAGGACTGGCGGGCCACGCTCGTCCCCGCCACGACCGTCCCGGTCACGATCATCGGCGCCTTCGCCGCCATGTTCGCGCTGGGGTTCTCTGTCAACCTGCTCACCCTCTTCGGCCTGATCCTGGCCATCGGGATCGTGGTCGACGACGCCATCGTGATCGTCGAGAACGCCGCCCACCACATCGACCACGACAAGGTCTCGGCCAAGGAGGCGACCATCCGGGCGATGGGCGAGGTGATCGGGCCGGTCATCGGCATCACCCTCGTCCTGATGGCGGTGTTCCTCCCGACCGCGTTCCTGGGCGGGATCACCGGCCAGCTCTACCGCCAGTTCGCCCTGACGATCGCCGCCACGGCCGTCATCAGCGCGATCAACGCGGTGACGCTCAAGCCCGCGCAGTGCGCCACCTATCTCCGCCCCACCCCCGCCCGCAAGAACGCCTTCTACCGGGGCTTCAACGCGATCTACGACCGCTGCGAGGGGGCCTACGTCGCGGTCGTCTCCCGGCTGGTCCGGAACACGGCGCCGATGATGCTCCTGTTCCTGATCGTCACCGGCGTGACCTTCTGGTGGTTCACGAGGCTGCCCACCGGCTTCCTCCCGGTCGAGGACCAGGGTTACGCGATCGTCGGCATCCAGCTCCCCGACGCCTCGTCGCAGGACCGGACCCGCGAGGTGGTCAAGAAGGTCGAGGCGATCTTCGAGAAGACCGAGGGGATCGGCCACTGGGTCATGATCGGCGGCCAGTCGGTCCTCGACCAGACCGTCGCTTCGAACGCCGCGACCATCTACACCCGCTGGACGCCCTACGAGGAGCGGACCTCGCCCGAGCTGAGCCAGGAGGCCATCATCGGCAAGCTCCGGGGCGAGTTCGCCAAGATCGAGGAGGCGATCGTCTTCATCTTCCCGCCCCCGGCCATCATGGGGCTGGGCGTCGCCGGCGGCTTCCAGATGCAGGTCGAGGACCGGGGCAACGTCGGCCTGGACGAGCTCCAGGGCCTCACCGACGAGATGATCCACGACGGCAACGGCCAGCAGGGGGGGGGCAAGCCGAAGCTCCGCTCGCTCCAGACCGTCTTCCGCTCGGGCGTCCCCCAGCTCTACGCCGACATCGACCGCGTCAAGGCCAAGAGCCTCGACGTGCCGCTGAACAACGTCT
>JAJYDH010000515.1 GCA_021777685.1 Planctomycetota bacterium
GTCAAGCTCGACAAGGGAGAGGTCGTCGGCGTCGAGGGGTGGCGGTTCCGCCAGGATGACCGCGTGGTCGGCGTGGACGGCTGGGAGGCGAGGTCCCGGCCGGCCTTGAAGAACGCGGCCAACAAGAAGGCGAACGTCAACAAGAAGGCGGCCAACAACACGCCCAAGAAGAAGCAGGCCGCGGCCAAGAAGGCGGCGGCCGGCAATAACGCCCCGGCCGCCGCCGCCGTGGCCAACGGGGTCTTCGTCACGGTCAAGGCGCCGGCCGATGCGGTCCTGACCGTCGAGATCGAGCGCGGCAAGTTCGACATCCCGCTCGCCGACCTCGCGGGGGGCTCGGCCAGATCCTACCTTGACGGCCTGGTCGAGGCCCAGCGCGTCCCGCCGTCGGCGCCGCTGGTCGTCGGCCCGACGCAGGACGATTTCCCCGCCGCCTCGGTTGATAAGGCGGGCGACGTCTGGGTCGCCTACGTCCGCCACACCCCGAGGGGGCCCGAGAACCCCGGCCCGCTCCGCGAACGGCCGAAAAGCTTCGCCGACTTCGACGCGAAGGGCGGCGGCGATCAGGTCAAGTTGATGAAGGTTTCCGGCGGCAAGGCGGGCGAGCCGATGGACGTGACCGAGGATGGCCTCGACGTCTGGCGGCCCGCCGTCGCGGTCGAAGGCGACGGCTCGATCCTCGTCGTCTGGTCCGAGTTCCGCGACGACAACTGGGACCTGTACGCCCGACGGCTCGACCCGGCCCGGTCGTCCTGGTCCGCCCCGAAGCGACTGACCGCCGACCTCGGCACCGACGCCGATGCGCAGCTCGCCGTCGGGCCCGACGGCAAGGTCTGGATGGCCTGGCAAGGCTGGCGCGACGGGCAGGCCGACATCCTCCTCGCCCCGGCCGCCGACGCCGGATCGCCGATCAACGTCAGCGTCGACCCGGCCAACGACTGGTCGCCGAGCCTGGCCGTCGACGGCAGCGGCCGGGTCATCGTCGCCTTCGACAGCTACCGGGCGGGCAACCACGACGTCTTCCTGAGGGCCAGGGCCGCCGACGGCAAGCTCGGCCCGGTCGTCGCGGTGGCCGACTCGGCGAAGTTCGAGGCCCGGCCCAGCCTGGCGGTCGACCCTCGCGGGAGGGCCTGGGTCGCCTACGAGGAACGCACCGCGAACTGGGGCAAGGACGCCGAGAACCTCCAGGAAGGGGAAGGGACCAGCCTCTATCGCGGGAGCGCGGTGAAGGTCCGGGCCGTCGACGGCGAGAAAGTCCTCGACGCGCCCGACCCGGTCGCCCAGGCGGTCGGGCCGCTCAGGCTCTACAACAGCTATCCCCGGATCGTCGCCGACCGCTCGGGCCACGTCTGGCTGGAGTACCGGCACCGGCTCGAAGGCCGGGGCTCGCCCGTGGGCGGGACCTGGATCGGCCTGGTCGCGACGCTGAACGGAGACTCATGGTCGACGTCCCAGGTCCTGCCCCGTTCCGACGGGATGCTCGACAACCGCCCCGCGCTCGTCGCCCCGGCCAACGGCCCGGTCCTGGCCGTCTACGATGGCGATGGCCGGCTCGGGCCGGAAGGGGACAGCGTCGACAACGACCTGTCCGTCGCCGCCCTCACCCTCCCCTCGGCCGGGGCCGAGGAGGCGAAGCTGTCGTCTCGCGAGCCCTCCGCGCCCGTCGGCCTGATCCATCCGACCGAGCGGGAGGACATCGCCAGGATGCGCGAGCACCGCGTCCAGGCCGGGGGCAAGTCGTACCAGCTCCTCCGGGGCGAGTTCCACCGGCATACCGAGATCTCGACCGACGGCGGCAACGACGGCTCGCTCGAAGACATGTGGAGATACGCTCTCGACTGCGCCCATCTCGACTGGATCGGCAACGGCGACCATGACAACGGCGGCCACAAGGAATACACCTGGTGGCTGATCCAGAAGACCACCGACCTCTACCACGCCTCGCCCGCCTTCACGCCGATGTTCACCTACGAGCGGAGCGTCGTCTATCCGAACGGGCACCGCAACGTGATGTTCGATCGCCGAGGGATCAGGACCCTCCCCCGGCTCAACCCCGTCCAGGGCGCGGGGATCTCCGACGACGACACGAAGATGCTCTACGCCTACCTCAAGGAATTCGGCGGGATCACCGCCTCTCACACGACCGGCACCAACGGGATGGGGACCGACTGGCGCGACAACGACCCGATCGCCGAGCCGATCGTGGAGATCTTCCAGGGCCACCGGAACTCATACGAGCACCTGGGGGCCCCCAGGGTCGCCCGCCGGCCGGGCGAGGCGGCGGGCGGCTTCCAGCCCTACGGGATGATCTGGAACGCGCTGGCGTTGCAGTACCGGCTCGGCTTCCAGGCGAGCAGCGACCACATCAGCACCCACATCAGCTACGCCGTGGCGATCGCCGAGGACCGGACCCGGGCCTCGATCATCGACGCCTTCAAGAAGCGGCACTGCTACGCGGCGACCGACAACATCCTGCTCGACGTCCGGATCGGCGACCACCTGATGGGCGACGAGTTCGACGCGAATGGGCCGGTCCGCCTCAAGGTCATGGCCCACGGGACGAGGCCGATCGCACGGGTCGACGTCATCAAGGATTTCATCTACGTCTACTCGACCACCCCAGGCAAGGCCAGGGTCGAGTTCGACTGGCTCGACGAGGAGAAGAACCGACCCGCCGGCCTGAGCTGGTACTACGTCCGCGCGATCCAGGACGACGGCGAGCTGGCCTGGGGCAGCCCGTTCTGGGTGCATTTCCGATGATGATGATGGTGATGGGGAGGGCAATTCCGCCACCCTCTGCCTCCGTGAGAGGGCCTGGGGTCTGGGGGGGGCATGAGGTTCTCCAGCGAGTGACAGTCGTATTACCGGCCCCCATCATCTCTTTCGCCGGACGAGTAGAACGCGGCCACCCGCGCCTCCGGCTTCGGCCTGACCAGCTTGATCAACTTCGCCATGGGAAGCCCGCCCCACTCGGCGATGCCCGACCAGCCCTGAATGCGGGAGTGCGGCGTGATCTGGCTCTTCTTGCCCATCGCCCGGATCTCGACCAGCGACAGTTCGACCGGATTCTCCACCAGGCCGGAAACCTTGATGCGGTAGTCCCCGAAGGCGTCGACGGCGAGGATTTCCATTCGTCGATGGTGGGCACCTCTCCGTTCTGACGGTCAACTTCGCCGATCAGAGGGTCTTGAGGAACGCGACCAGGTCCTCGACCTCCGTGTATGACCAGCCGGACTCGCGGGGGTGCCGATGTCGGACGAAGACGTCGAACAGCGAGGCGGCCCGGCCGTCGTGGAGGAACGGGGGCCTCGACCCGACCCCGAGGAGCGAGGGCGGGTTGAACTCGCGGTTCCCCGCCTCGTCGAGCAATCCGACGTCGAAGCTCCCCGAGGCCGTGTAATCGGGCGGGGCGTGGCACTCGGCGCACTTCCGGGCCCGGAAGACCTGACGGCCTCTCGTCACCGACTCATCATCCTCGGTCGGGGTCGAGCGAGGGGGCGGGAGCGAGCGGAGGTAGGCGGTCAGGTCGTCGACCTGGGCGTCCGAGGGGGTCCGGCCTCGCATGGTCGTCTCGATCGACTTGCGGACCTGCTCCTCCAGCCGGTCCGACTTGCCGAGCCACGACCAGGGGGCCGTCGAGCCCACGCCGAGGAGCGAGGGAATTCGCTTGGCGGCGCCGAACGAGCCGTCGGACAGGGTGTCGGCCGACAGGCCGTTGGTGTGGCCGTCGGTGTGGCAGCTCTGGCAGCTCATCCAGCCGTCGTGCGACAGCCTCGCGTCGGCGAAGAGTTGCTCGCCACGTTCGACCGGGCCGGGCTCCGGGGATGGGCCGAGCGGGATCGTCCGGAGCTTCCGGCCGGTCGCGACCTCGACGACCGAGATCGAGTCGTCGAATCCGTCGGCCACGTAGACCACCGACCCGTCGGGGCTGGCGAGGACGTCGGTCGGGCCCTGGCCGACGGCGACCCGCCGCATGTAATAGGATCGGAGGTCGGTGATCAGGGCAACCTCGTGGACTCCGGTCAGGGCGACGAAGATCCGCCCCTCGCGGTCGAACGCGACCGGCCCCGGGTCGCCCGCGGCCCGCCCTTGTCGGCCGATCTCGACGACGCGCGAGCCCTTCAAGGGGTCGGCGTCGGGGTCGGTCGCGAGCAGGGCGTCGAGCTGGAGGACCCGCAGTTGATTGCCCAGGAGGGTGCCCCAGTGGACCCCCTCGAAGTTCGACCGGGCCGACCGGTTCAAGGTCTGATGGACCACCACCAGGGATCGGCCGTCGGGCGTGTTCGCCAGCCCCCGGATGTTGTGCGCGGGGATCGACCGGATCGAAACCGCGCCGGAGCCCGGTTCGACCACGGCGAGCCGCCCGCCATAGGCGTCGGCCGCGATCAGCTTCGAACCGGGGACCGCCCAGGCCATGAGAAGGGGTTCGAACGGCAGGACGGCGGTGCTCGACCGCTTTGCGGGCGACCGACCTCCG
>JAJYDH010000038.1 GCA_021777685.1 Planctomycetota bacterium
ACGACGTCCGGGCCACCAACCCGCCCGCCAACGGCCCGCTCCTCGACGCCCTGTCCAAACACCTGGTCGCCTCCAAGTTCGACCTCCGCGCCCTCGCCCGCGACGTCTGCAACTCGCGCGTCTATCAGTTGAGCATCACCCCCAGCGCCTCGAACCGGCGCGACCTCCGCCAGTTCTCGCACGCCCACCTCCGGCGGCTCCGGGCCGACGTCCTGCTCGACTCCGTCGTCGCCGTCACGGGCGTCCCCCGCCGGTTCAGCGGCTTTCCCGAGGGGACGCGGGCGATCGAATATTATCCCCGCGAGTCCGGCGACACCGAGGGGCCGCACTTCGGCGAGGACTTCTTCGCGACCTTCGGCCGGTCGAGCAGGGCCACCGTCTGCGCCGCCGAGACCAAGCGCGAGCCCACGCTCTCGCAGGCCCTCCACATGGCCGTCGGCGAGACCGTCCGCGAACGCCTCCGCGCCAACGGGGACCTCAAGCGGATGATCGACGCCGGCCCTTCGCCCGAGGCCATCATCGACCGCCTGTACGCCCGCGTGCTGAGCCGCCACCCCTCCGTCGAGGAGAAGGCCGCCATGCTCGCCCTCGTCGGCCCCGAAGGCAAGGACGAGGCGGTGTATGAGGACATCTTCTGGAGCCTCCTCAACTCGACCGAGTTCGCGTTCAACCATTGAGGAGCGCCGCGAGACGACCATGTATCGACCGATTTTCATCATCGCCTGCGTCGCGGCGCTCGTCCCGAATCCCTCCCGGGCCGAGGACGCGAAGCCGGTCACCTATGACGACCAGGTGGCCGCGATCTTCAAGCAGCACTGCGGCCAGTGCCACGGCGAGGCCAAGCAGAAGGCGGGGCTCGACCTCTCCAGCTACGCCAGCGTCATGAAGGGGAGCACCGGCGGCCCGGTCGTCGTCGCCGGCCGCTCGGGCGCCAGCCGGATCGTCGGGGCGATCACCGCCGCCGACCCCGCCGAGCGGATGCCCCCCGAGAACGACCCGCTGCCGAAGGAGCAGGTCGCCCTGATCCGGGCCTGGATCGACTCGGGCCTCCGCCAGAACGCCGGCGGCGCCGCGATGACGACCCGGACGACCGGCTTCAAACCCTCCGCCGGCCCCGTGCCGGCCGGCCCGCCGCCGATGCCGTCCGGCTTGCCCGCGTTCGAACGGCCCTCGACGGCCCGGCCGTTCCCGGTGCTCGCCCTCGCCGCGAGCCCCCGGGCGCCGCTCGCGGCGGTCGGCTCTTACGAGAGCATCGACCTGCTCGACCCCTCGACGCGCGGGCGGATCGGCTCGCTGCCGTTCCCGACCGGCGAGCCCCACGTCCTCCGGTTCGGCCGGTCGGGCTCGGTGCTCCTCGCGGCGGGCGGTCGCCCCGTCCGGAGCGGTTCGGCGACCCTCTTCGACGTGAAGACCGGCGCGAGGCTCGCGGAGATCGGCGACGAGCCCGACGCCGTCATCGCCGCCGACCTCTCGCCCGACGAGCGGCGGGTCGCGCTGGGCGGTTCCGGTCGGGTCGTGAAGCTGTTCTCGACCGAGGACCGCTCGCCGCCGCTGGTCCTCGCCAAGCACACCGAATGGATCACCGCGATCGCGTTCAGCCCCGACGGCAAGCTCCTGGCCTCGGGCGACCGCGCGGGGAACATCCACCTCTGGGACGCCGCGAGCGGCGGGGTGGTCCTGCCACTGTCGGAGCACAAGGGGGCCGTCCGGGCGCTGGCCTGGCGCTCCGATAGCCAGATCCTCGCGTCGGCGGGCGAGGATGGGCTGGTCGTCTGGTGGGACGTCTCCCGAGGATGGCCGTCGATCAGCAAGGCCGACGCCCACCCGCCCGAACGCCCCGCCGGGGTCTACGGCAAGATCGCCAACGGGGTCCTCGACGCCGCCTTCGGCCCGAAGGGGGAACTCGTCACCTGCGGGCGGGACCGGAAGGTCCGCCTCTGGTCGGTCGACGGGCAGGAGCGGAGATCCTTCTCGATCGACCCGCCGGCATCGGCCGCCCCCGGGGTCCGGGTCATCCCGACCCGCGTGGCCATCACCGCCGACGGGACGACGATCCTGGCCGGCGACTCGGCCGGACGGGTCCACGCGTTTGGGGCCGCGACCAGGGATGGAGACGGGCGTTGAAATGATCCGGCACCGGGTCGGGGTCGGGCATCCTCCCGGGGACGGGCGCTTCCGGCCGGCCGCCGTCGTTGGTAAAGTGTTAAACAAGGCGAGGGGTGGACCGATCGTCCGGGCCGGGATGCGGCCCGGCGACCCGGCGGGATTTGTCGGGCGGGTCACGCGGTCGATGGAGGATCGGGGTATGGTGTCCGGGCGAGCGTTGGTCCTCTTCATCTGGCCGGGGCTGCTGATCGCGTCGGCGGCCCTCGCCGATCCCCCCGAGGCCGACCCGGCCTCGCGAGCATTCGAGGCGACCACGCTCCCGCTGGTGAAGCGGTTCTGCCTGGAGTGCCACTCGGCCGAGGAGCAGGAGGGGGACCTCGACCTCGAACGGTTCACCGACCTGGACCGCGCCCGGAACGCCCCCCGGGTCTGGCAGCGCGTCGCCGAGATGCTCGACAAGGGCGAGATGCCCCCGAAGGAGGCCCGCCAGCCCGACCCGGTCGACAAGGCCCGGCTCCGCCGTTGGGTCGGCGAGTTCCTCGCGGCCGAGGCGACCCGCCGGGCCGGCGACCCCGGCCGGGTCGTCCTCCGCCGGCTCAACAACGCCGAGTACACCTACACCCTCCGCGACCTGACGGGCCTCGCCAACCTCGAACCGGCCCGCGAGTTCCCCGCCGACGGCGCCGCCGGCGAGGGGTTCACCAACACCGGCAACTCGCTGGTCATGTCGCCGTCGCTCCTGACCAAGTACCTGGACGCCGCCAAGGAGGTCGCCGCCCATGCGGTGCTCCTGCCCGACGGCATCCGGTTCTCGCCGAAGACGACCCCCCGCGACTGGGCCGAGGAGTCGCTCGCGGACATCCGCGCCCTCTACCGGGAGTTCACCGACCCCCGAGGCGGCGGCGACAAGGTCAACCTCCAGGGCATCGTCTTCGACACCAACCAGGGCGGACGCCTGCCGCTCGACAAATATTTCGCCGCGACGATCGCCGGGCGCCAGGATCTGGCCTCCGGGGCGAAGACCGTTGAGGCACTGGCGGCGGAACGAGGGCTGAACCCCCGGTATCTGGGGACGCTCTGGAAGGGCCTCACGGACCCCAATCCGTCGCTCCTCCTGGGCAACTTTCAGGCCCACTGGCGGGCCGCGAAGCTCGAAGATGTCCCGGCGCTGGTCGCCGAGGTCGCCGGCTGGCAGAAGGGGCTCTGGAAGTTCTCCAGCGTCGGCCATATCGGCAAGCTCAACGGCCCGAAGGCGTGGATGGAGCCGGTCAACCCGCTGGTCGCCTCCCGGCCGATCCGGTTCAAGGTCCCGCCGTCGACCGACGGCCAGGACGTCACCCTCTCCCTGGTCGCGACCGACGTCGGAGACGGCAACGAGCACGACTTCGTCGTCTGGCGCGAGCCGAAGCTGGTCGCCCCCGGCCGCCCCGACCTCCTCCTGCGCGACGTCCGCCGGGTCGCCCGCGACCTGGAATCCAGGCGAGAACGGCTCTTCGCGAACACGGCGAGCTATCTTGAACTCTGCGCCGAGGCCGAGGCGGCACCGGGCCCCGCCGATGTCGAGGCCCTGGCCCGGAAGCGGGACCTCGACCCGGACGCGCTCCGGGCCTGGCTCGACTACCTGGGCATCGTCCCGGCCGGCTCGGTGGCCCTGACCGGCCACTTCACCGCGAAGCTCACCCGGGGCGGCGGCCACGACTTCATCAACGGCTGGGGATTCAACGAGACCCCGCAACTGCTGACGAACTCGTCCGACCAGCACGTCCGGATTCCCGGGAACATGAAGCCGCACGGCGTGGCCGTCCACCCCTCGCCCACCCTCCGCGCGGCGGTCGGCTGGCTGAGCCCCGTCACGGCGGCGGTCCGCGTCGAGGCGTCGGTCAAGCACGCCCACCCGGAGTGCGGCAACGGCGTGAACTGGTCGCTCGACCTCCGGCGGGGCTCGACCCGGCGTCGCCTCGCCGAAGGGATCGCCCAGGGGGGCCCGGAGCGGAAGGCCGGGCCGATCGACGGGCTGAGCATCCGGCCCGGCGACCTCATCTCGCTCTCGATCGGCCCTCGCGACGGGAACCACTCGTGCGACCTGACGGCGGTCGACCTGAAGATCGTCGAGGTCGGGGGCTCCGGGGCGGTCTGGGACCTCGCCGCCGACGTCTCCGGCGACATCCTGGCCGGCAATCCGCACGCCGACCGCCTGGGCCATCCCGACGTCTGGCACTTCTATACCGAGCCCGACAAGGGGGGCGGCGAGGTCGCGCCGGCGGTCCCCGCCGGCTCGGTCCTGGCCCGGTGGCAGACATCGAAGGACGCCGACGAGCGGCGACGGCTCGCCGAGGAGGCACGGGGGCTCCTGGCCTCGCGCGACGGCGCCCCGAAGGACGGCCCCGACGCGGCGCTCCGCCGGCAGCTCCGGTCGCTTGGCGGCCCGCTCCTCGGCGTGGTCCTCCGAGCCCGGGCGGGAGACGCGGCACAGCCCGAAGGGCCCGGCTCGGACTGGGGGCCCGACCCGACGACCTTCGGCAAGCACCCGAACGGCAAGGCCGTCGATCCCGCTAATCTCTGCGTCCGGGCCCCCTCGGCGATCACGTTCCGCCTCCCGGCCGAGCTGGCGGAAGGGGCCGAGCTGGTCACGACGGGCGCGCTCGACGAGGAGACCGGCGCGGAGGGGAGCGTCCAGGTCGAAGTGGTCGCCGGCCCCCCGCCTCGCGCCAGCGGACTGGCCCCGAGCGGCGTGAACGTGACGGTCGAGCCGGGGGCCTGGACCTCCGACAACCGGCGGACGTCGTTTTCCTCGCCGATCGTCGTCAACGAGGGGAGCGCCGCCCGGAAGCGGGTCGAGGCGGCCCTGGACGACTTCCGCAACCTGTTCCCCCCCGCGCTCTGCTATGTGAAGATCGTGCCGGTCGACGAGGTCGTCACGCTCACCCTGTTCTACCGAGAAGACCATCACCTCGCCCGCCTGATGCTCGACGAGACTCAGAAGGCCCGGCTCGACCGGCTCTGGGACGAATTGCATTTCGTCAGCCGCGACGCCCTGACGCTCGTCGACGCCTTCGCCCAGTTGCTCGAATACGCCTCGCAGGACGGCGATCCGAAGGTCTTCGAGCCGCTCCGCAAGCCGATCAACGACCGGGCCGCCGATTTCCGCAGCAAGCTGGCCGAGGCCGAGCCGAGGCATCTCGACGCCGTGCTCAAATTCGCCGCGCGGGCCTATCGGCGATCCTTGACCGAGCCCGAATCGGCCCAGCTCCGCGACTTCTACCGGACGCTCCGGGCCGAGGAGATCCCCCACGACGAGGCGATCCGCCTGACGCTGTCCCGGGTCCTGGTCGCGCCGGCGTTCCTCTACCGGGCCGAGAAGCCGGTGCCGGGCGCGGGGCAGGGGCCGGTCTCGGGCACCGAGCTGGCGACCCGGCTGAGCTACTTCCTCTGGTCGTCGCAGCCCGACGCGGAGTTGCGGGCCCTTGCCGAATCCGGCCGGCTCGCCGATCCCGAGGTGCTCGCCGGCCAGGCGAGGCGACTCCTCCGCGACGAGAAGGCCCGGCGGCTGGCGGTCGAATTCGCCTGTCACTGGCTGCACATCGCCGACTTCGACCGGCTCGACGAGAAGAGCGAGCGGCATTTCCCCACGTTCCTCGGCCTCCGGGGGGCGATGTACGAGGAGTCGGTCCGGTACTTCACCGACTTCTTCCGGAATGACGGCTCGGTGCTCGGCATCCTCGACTCCGACCACACGTTCCTGAACGGGCCGCTGGCCGAGCACTACGGCATCCCCCTGGCCCAGGGCGGCAATCCCCAGGACTGGCGGCGGGTGGACGGGATCAAGCGGTTCGGCCGGGGCGGCATCCTCGCCCAGGCGACGACCCTCGCCCAGCAGTCCGGCGCCTCGCGGACCAGCCCGACCCTCCGAGGGAACTGGATCAGCGAGGTCCTCCTGGGCGAACGACTGCCGCGCCCGCCCAAGGGCGTGCCGCTCCTGCCCGACGACGAGGCGGCGACCGCCGGCCGGACGGTCCGCCAGCTCGTCGAGCAGCACGCCGCCGACCCGAAGTGCGTCGTCTGTCACCAGCGGATCGACCCCCTCGGCTTCTCGCTCGAAGCCTTCGACGCAATCGGCCGACGTCGCGAGAAGGACCTGGGCGACCGGCCGATCGACACGCATGCCCGGGCGATGGACGGGGCCACGTTCGAGGGGCTCGACGGCCTCCGGAATTACCTGTTGACCGTCCGTCGCGAGGCGTTCGTCAGGCAGTTCTGCCGGAAGCTCCTCGGCTTCGCCCTCGGCCGCGAGACGCAGCTTTCCGACGAGACGCTCCTGGCCGAGATGCAGGCCGCGCTCGGGGCGAACGGGTACAGGGTCGGCTCCGCGATCGAGGTCATCGTCCGGAGCCGGCAGTTCCGCGAGATCCGGGGCCGCGAGACGGCGTACACGGACTGAATCACCACCACCTTCCCGATCGGAGTCGACCCGGATGACGACCCACCGCTTCAGCCGACGGACCATGCTCCGGGGCATTGGCGTCTCGATGGCCCTTCCCTGGCTCGAATCGCGCGCCGTCTGGGGAGACGTCCCGGCCGCCAAGGGCGGGTCGAGCGAGGCCCCCGTCCGGCTCGCCGTCCTGTTCGCGGGCAACGGCTTCCACGGCAAGGAGTGGTGGGCGAAGGGCTCGGGCAGGGAGATGGAGCTGGGGCAGGTGCTCGCCCCGCTGGCCGACTTCCGCGAGAAGATGCTCTTCATCAAGGGCCTCTACAACGAGCAGGCGCAGAAGGGGAACATCCACAGCTCGCAGACGGGCAACCTCCTCTCGGGCGCCCCGCTCGCCTCGGGCGGCGAGATCCGCTCGGGCACGAGCGTCGACCAGCACCTCGCCGCGACCTACGGCCGGTCGACCAAGGTGCCCAGCCTGGTCCTCGGGTGCGAGAAGTCGAACCCGTCGGTCCACAAGAATTACTCGATGCTCTACAGCTCGCACATCTCGTGGTCCTCGCCGACGACCCCGACCCCGCTCGAACTCTACCCCGCCCTGGCGTTTGACCGCCTCTTCAAGGACGAGGTCAAGCGCGGTGACAGGAGCGTCCTCGACGCCGTGCTCGAAGACGCCGGCGACCTCCGCCGCCAGGTCAGCACGGCCGACCAGCGGAAGCTCGACGAGTATCTCGACTCGGTCCGCGACGTCGAGCTGAGGATCGACGGGGCCGGGAAGCGCGGCGAGATGCAAGGCTGGAGGCCCACCCTCGACAAGCCCAACGTCCCCCGGCCGCCCGAGGGCATCCCCCAGGACATCGCCGACCACATGCGGCTGATGTCCGACATCCTCGTCCTCGGCTTCCAGACCGACACCACCCGGCTCACCACGCTCAAGCTGAACAACGACCACTCGTCGCTCCGCTTCCCCAACCTGGGCGTGGATTACATGATCCACCACCTGCTCTCGCACTCGGACACGGCCGACTGGCTGAAGGTGAACAAGTTCTTCGTCGGCCAGCTCGCCTACATCGCCCGGAAGCTCGACGCGATCCAGGAAGGGGAACGCACCGCGCTCGACAACTCGATGCTGATGCTCTGCTCGAGCATGATGAGCGGCGGCCACGACGCCTCGCAACTCCCCGTCGTGATGCTCGGGCGCGGCGGCGGGAAGATCCAGACCGGCCGCGTCCTCGACTACCGCAACCAGCCGAACCGGCAGATGTGCCGGCTCTACCTCTCGATGATGGACAAGATGGACGTCCGCCCCGGCCGCTTCGGCGACGCCACCGAGCCGCTCCCGGAGGTCTGATCCGAGACCTTCCCGCCCGAGATCGGCGACCGGCTCCGGAGCGAAGCGGAGGTGCCTGTCGCCGATCTCGGGCGGATCGCTCCCGAATCCCTTCAGGTCACGGCCGGGGCAGGTCCGCGCGGAGCCGGTCGAGGACGTCGGGATGGTCCCGGGCGACGTTGCGGGTCTCGCCCGGGGCGAGGTCGAGGTCGTAGAGCTGCGGCGTCGTATCGTTGCCGAGTTCGGTGTTCGTCGGGCCGTTCTTCCGGGGGCCGTTCGACGCGGGGATGAACTTCCAGTGCCCCCGGCGGACGGCGAGCCCGCCTCCCTGCTCGATCAGGATCTCGCGCCCGACCGGGTCTTCACCGAGGAGCGCCGCGAGGTGATCGCGGCTGTCGGGGGCGTTCGCCGCCCGCTCCGCCGCGCCGGCGAGCGCGGCCAGGCTCGCCAGGAGGTCGACCTGGCTGAACAGGGCCTTCGTCGAGGAGCCGGCCTTGACCCGGCCGGGCCAGCGGACGAGGAACGGGACGCGGGTGCCCCCTTCGAACTTGCTGTACTTCCCGCCCCGAAATGGCCCGGCCGGCCTGTGGTCGCCCAGCTTCTCGGCGGCGGCGTCGCGATAGCCGTCGTCGACGACCGGGCCGTTGTCGCTGGTGAGGATGACCAGCGTGTTCCCGGCAAGGCCGTTGTCGTCGAGGGCCTTGAGCACCTCGCCGGCCGACCAGTCGAACTCGACGATCGCGTCGCCTCGGGGGCCCATGCCACTCTTGCCGACGAACCGGGGGTGCGGAACGCGTGGGACGTGGACGTCGTGGGTCGCGAAGTAGAGGAAGAACGGCCCGGCCTTGTTCTTCTCGATGAACGCGACGGCCTCGCGGGTGAACGTGTCGGCCATCGTCTCGTCCTTCCAGAGCGCGGCCTTCCCGCCCCTCATGTGGCCGATCCGGCTGATCCCGTCGACGATCGCCATGTCGTGCCCGTGGCTCGGTCGGACCCGGAGGAGTTCCGGGTTGTCGCGGCCCGTCGGCTCTCCCTTGATGGGCTGATCGTAGCGGACCTCGATCGGATCGGCCGGGTCGAGCCCGACGACCTTGCGGCCCCTCACGTAGACGCACGGGACGCGGTCGCCGGTCGCCGCCATGATGAAGCTCTCGTCGAACCCGACCTCCAGCGGCCCCGGCGCGATCTCGCCGTTCCAGTCGAGCGACTCGCCGCCCAGGCCCAGGTGCCACTTGCCGACCACGCCCGTCCGATACCCGGCCGCCCTCAGCACGCCCGGGAGCGTCGTCCGGCCCGGGGTGACGATCAGCCGCGCGTCGCCCGGCAGGACACCCGTCCCGCGCTTCCGCCACGGATACTCGCCCGTCAGCAAGGCGTATCGCGAGGGCGTGCAGGTGGCCGAGGTCGTGTGCGCGTCCGAGAAGTTGAGCCCTTCTTTCGCCAGTCGGTCGACGTTCGGCGTCAAGGCGGCCCTCGCCCCGTTGCAGCCGACGTCGCCGAAGCCGAGGTCGTCCGCGTAGATGAGCACGACGTTCGGCGGGGCCGCCCCGGCCCGAGCGGACGCGAGCACCGCCAGGCCGAGGGCGAATCCGAGGGAGATGGGGCGGATCATGGGATGCGGCACCTCGAAGGTAGGATCGCGGGCGGTCCGGGGCCCCGACGGGACCACCTTAGCGGATCGGACGCCCCGGCTCCAGGGCCCTGGCGGATCGGGGGCCGGACGCCGGGTCCGGTGTGAGACGCTTTCTTTTATCCGTCGGATGCCGTACATTCGATCGTTCGGGGCCCGACCCTCGTGTCGGTGCGACCGCCCTCCTCGCCTCACGCCCGCCGGCATGGCCCGGTGATCTCGGACCGGAGTCTTTCCGATGCTCAAATTGACCGGGGACGGGCAGGCCTCGACTTGCGACGGGACGACCCGGCGCGACTTCTTGCAGGTCGGCGCCCTGGGGGCGCTCGGGTTCGGGCTCCCGCACTGGTTCGCCGCGAAGTCGGCCGGCGCGGTCCGGCCGGGGGCGGGCGACCGGTCGTGCATCATGATCTTCAACCTCGGCGCCCCGAGCAACATCGACCTCTGGGACATGAAGCCCGACGCGCCGGCGGAGATCCGAGGGCCCTTCAAACCGATCGCGACCCGGTCGACGGCCCTCCAGTTCTCCGAGATCCTCCCGAGACACGCCCAGATCGCCGACAAGATCTCGCTGGTCCGGTCGGTCCACCACGGCGGCGCCGCGGTCCACGACGCCGGCTGGCAGATGATGCAGACCGGCCGGCTGTTCGCCGGAGGGGTCAACACGCCGCACATCGGCTCGGTCGTCGGCTATCTCGAAGGGCGGAAGACCGACCTCCCGCCGTTCGTCGTCCTGCCCGAGCTGATGGGCCGAGGGGGCGGGAACCTTCCCAACGGCCAGGCCGGCGGGTTCCTGGGCAAGGCGCACGACCCGTTCTCGCTCAACGCCGACCCCTCCAAGCCCGACTTCCGCGTCCCCGACCTCCTGCCGCCGAAGGAGATCGGCAGCGTCCGCCTCGACCGCCGGCGGAAGATCCGCGAGCTGGTCGACGACGCCGTCTCCACCTTCGAGTCGTCCGAGAACGCCGCCCTGCTCGACGGCAACTTCCAGTCGGCCTTCCGGCTGATGACCAGCACCGGGGCCCGCGAGGCGTTCGACCTCTCCAAGGAGTCGACAGCGACCCGCGAGCGATACGGGATGACCCGGTTCGGCCAGAGCTGCCTCCTGGCCCGGCGGCTGATCGAGGGGGGCGTGCGGTTCGTCACGATCAACGCCTTCCTGACCGTCTTCGACGAGATCACCTGGGACATCCACGGCTCGAAGCCGTTCACCTCGATCGAGGGGATGAGGGACATCGTCTGCCCGATGTACGACCAGTCGTACACCGCGCTGATCGAGGACCTCGACCAACGCGGGATGCTCGACTCGACGCTCGTCTGCAACCTCGCCGAGTTCGGCCGGACGCCCCGGGTGAATCCGGCCGGCGGTCGCGACCACTGGCCGCTCTGCTACACGGCGGGCTTCGCCGGCGGCGGCGTCCAGGGCGGCCGTGTCGTCGGCGCCAGCGACCCGATCGGCGCCGTGCCGGCCGACCGCCCCGTCGAGCCGGCCGACATCGCCGCGACGATCTTCCACAGCCTGGGCCTCGACCTCGAGACCAAGCTCCCCGGCCCCGCCGGCCGGCCGTTCCCGCTCGTCGACTTCGGCCATCGCGAGATCCGCGAGCTGTTCTGAAATCCCCCGAGCCGTCCGGCAGACGAGGTGATCCGGATCATGATGCGACCGATGCCCTTGCTCGCCTGTTTGCTCGCGACCTGGACCGCGTCGACGGCCCGTTCCCAGGTCGTCATCTTCCCCGCCGAGACCACGCTGGGCACCCCGGAGAGTCGCCAGCGGCTGATCCTCCAGGAGTCCGAGCGCGGCGAGGCCGGCCGCCAGGTGGCCGGGCCGATCGAGTGGACGTCGAGCGACCCCGGCGTCGCCTCGGTGGCCGACGGGATCGTCACGCCCGTCAAGGACGGCTCGGCCACGATCACGGCGAAGGCCGGCGACCGGACGGCGACGGCCCGGGTCGTCGTGGATGGCCTGGGACGCGAGTTCGCCTGGAGCTTCCGGAACCACGTCGAGCCGGTCCTCGCGAAGCAGGGCTGCAACTCCGGCGCCTGCCACGGGGCGCTGGCGGGGAAGGGGGGCTTCCGGCTCTCGCTCCAGGGTTACGACCCGGACAGCGACCATTTCAGCATTGTCAAGCAGGACCGGGGCCGGCGCGTCGAGCTGGCCGACCCCGGGCGGAGCCTGTTCCTGGCCAAGCCCTCGGGGGCGATCGCGCACAAGGGGGGCGTCCGGTTCTCGACCGACTCTCTCGAATACAAGATCCTGTCCGGCTGGATCGGGGCGGGAGCCGCCCGGCCGGGCCCCGACGAGGCGCGGGTCGAGCGGCTGGAGGTCTTCCCCGACCGCTCGCTCCAGAAGGTCGGCCAGTCCCAGCAGATCCTCGTCCGCGCCCGCTACTCCGACGGCCGGGCCGAGGACGTGACCCGCTGGGTCAAGTGGTCGTCCGCCGACGAGTCGGTCTGCCGGGTCGACGACCAGGGGAAGGCCCAGGTCATCGGCCCCGGCGAGGGGTCGGTCGTCGCCTGGTTCGCCAGCAAGCTGGCCATCGCCCGGGTCACCGTGCCTTACGGCGAGGGGGCGTCGTCGGTGGCCGTCGACCGCCGGAAGCCGAAGAACTTCATCGACGAGCAGGTCGACAAGCAACTGGCCAGGCTCAACCTGCCGCCCTCGCCCGACTGCGGCGACGCCGAGTTCCTCCGCCGGGCGTTCGTCGACACGGTCGGCCGGCTCCCGTCGGCGGACGAGGCCCGGTCGTTCCTCGCCGACCCTTCGCCGACGAGGCGTGATGCCCTGGTCGACCGGCTCCTGGCGATGCCGGAGTTCGTCGACTACTGGACATACCGGTGGTCCGACCTCCTGATGCTCAACGGCACGAGGCTCCGGCCCCAGGCGCTCAAGGCTTACTACCAGTGGCTCCGCAAGCGGGTGGCCGACGACCTCCCGTGGGACAAGCTCGTCCGCGAGATCGTCACGGCGACCGGAGAGAGCATCGAGAACGGGGCGACCAACTTCTACACGCTCAGCCAGTCGCCCGAGGACATGACCGAGAACGTCAGCCAGGCGTTCCTCGGCCTCTCGATCGGCTGCGCCAAGTGCCACAACCACCCGCTCGAAAAATGGACCAACGACCAGTATTACGGCATGGCCAGCCTGTTCGCCCGGGTCCGGGCCAAGGGCTGGGGGGGCGAGGGCCGCTCCGGCGACGGGGACCGCACGGTCTACGTCGCCGAGTCCGGCGAGCTGGTCCAGCCGAGGACCGGCAGGCCCCAGCCCCCGGCGCCGCTCGACGGCCGGCCGCTCGACTTCGACGACCCGGCCGACAGGCGGGTCGCCCTGGCGAGCTGGCTGACCGCGCCGGAGAACCCCTACTTCGCCCGCTCGATCGCCAACCGGGTCTGGGCCAACTTCTTCGGCGTCGGGCTGGTCGAGAAGGTTGACGACATGCGGGCCTCGAACCCGGCGAGCAACGAGGCCCTGCTCGCGGCCTCGGCGAGCTTCGTGGTCGAGAAGAAGTTCGACCTCAAGGCGCTGATGAAGGCCATCCTCCAGTCGAACGCCTACCGGCGGTCGAGCAAGCCGCTGCCCGGGAACCGGTCCGACCGGCGGTTCTATTCGCGGTATTATCCCCGGCGGATGATGGCCGAGGTCCTGCACGACGCGATCGTCCAGGTCACGGAGGTCCCGACGAAGTTCGACTCGATCGGATTCCCGGGCAACGACCATGAAAAGACCGACTTCTACCCGCTCGGCACCCGGGCCGTGCAACTCTACGACGCGGCGGTCGAGAATTACTTCCTCCAGGCGTTCGGCCGGAACCCCCGGCGGATCGTCTGCGAGTGCGAGCGGTCCGACGAGCCGACGATGATCCAGGTGCTCAACCTCTCCAACGGCCCGACGCTCAACGAGAAGCTGAAGGCCCCCGGGAACCGGCCCTCGCGGCTGCTCAGGCTCCGCCGCGAGGGGATGTCGGCCGCGGCGATGGTCGACGAGATCTACCTGGCCTGCCTCTCGCGCTATCCCACCGAGGCCGAGCGGGTCCACCTGCTCGCCCTGCTCCCGCCCCCGGGCGACCCGGCCGAGGCGGAGGTCGTCGAGGACATCTTCTGGGGGATGATGAGCAGCCGCGAGTTCCTGTTCAACCACTGAGCGAGAGGTCGCCATGTCCAGCCCGATGATCGTGGCGGCCCTGCTCGCCGCCCTCCCGGCCGAGCCGGGGTCGACGCCCGACTACGCGAGGCAGGTCGCGCCCGTCCTCAAGAAGTACTGCGCCGGCTGCCACAACGACGAGGACCGCGAGGGCAAGTTCTCGCTGGAGAGCTATGCCTCGCTTCAGAAGGGCACGGGACACGGCCCCGCGCTCCTGCCCGGCGACCCGAAGGGGAGCCGGATGCTCCGCGTGATGACCGGCGCCTCGAAGCCGGCGATGCCGCCCAGGGACGAGCCGAGGCCCGGCGCCGACGAGGTCGCGATCCTCGAAGCCTGGATCAGCTCGGGCGCGAGGGGCCCGCAAGGCGAGGAGCCGTCCCGCCTCGCCCTGATGGTCCCCAGGGTCCCGTCGACGGCCAGGGTCCGCCCCGTCGCCGCGATGGACGCCTCCCGCGACGGACGATGGACCGCCGTCGCCCGCGACGCCGAGGTCAGGCTCCACGAGGGGAGCGGCGAGAAGGTGACGGGCGGGACCGTCCCCGGTCGCCCGATCGGCAGCTTCCCCGGCCAGGTCACGGCGCTCCACTTCACCCCCGACGGCAGGCGGCTGGTCGCGGCCTCGGGGATCGCCGGCCTGGGCGGGGTGGCGTCGATCTGGGACGTCGAGGACGGCAGGCTGATCCGCGCCTTCGAGGGGCATCGCGACCTGCTCTACGACGCCGAGCTTTCCCCGGACGGGAAACTCCTGGCCACCTGCGGCTACGACAAGGTCATCGAGATCCGCGAGGTCGCCACGGGCAAGCTCCTCCGGACGCTGGAGGGCCACACCGGGGCGGTCTACGACGTGGCGTTCAGCCCCGACGGCCGGTCCCTCGTCAGCGCCAGCGCCGACGACACATGTAAGGTCTGGCGGGTCGCGGACGGCCTTCGGCTGGACACCCTCCCCCAGCCGCTCAAGGCCGAATACGCCTGCCGGTTCAGCCCCGACGGCGGCTCGATCGTCGCCGGGGGGGCCGACAACAACATCCGAGTCTGGCGGTTCGTCTCGCGCAAGAAGCCCGAGATCACCCCGATGGTCACGGCCCGGTACGCCCACGAAGGGGCGATCGTCCGTCTCGACTTCTCGCCCGACGGCTCGACCCTGGTCTCGCTCGCCGAGGACCGGACCGTCAAGGTCTGGCGGGCCTCCGACCTGACCGAGATCAAGGTCTGGGACGGCCAGCCGGACGTGGCGTCGGCGCTCGCGTTCGCCGCGAACGGCTCGACGTTCGACGTGGGCCGGCTCGACGGGTCGATGGCGACCTACGCGACCCCGGCCCCGCCTCGCGACGAGTCCGCGACCTCCGGGACGATTTCCGGCCCGACCGCCTCACGCCCCCCATCCCCGCCGATCGAGCAGGCCGAGCACGAGCCGAATGACACCCCCGACCGCGCCCGGCCGATCCGGCTCCCCGCGAAGGTCGCCGGGACCATCGACGGCGCCCAGGGCGGCCACGCCGACGCCGACCTCTTCCGATTCCCGGCGAAGGCCGGCGAGTCGTGGGTCTTCGAGGTCGACGCCGCCCGCTCGGGGTCGAAGCTCGACTCGTTCCTCGAAGTCCTCGACGAGAAGGGGCGCCCGGTCCCCCGGGTGATCCTCCAGGCGGTCCGCGACTCCTACTTCACGTTCCGGGGCAAGAACAGCACGGAGACGGGGGATTTCCGCCTCTTCAACTGGGAAGAGATGGGGATCAACGACTATCTCTACGCCAACGGCGAGGTCGTCCGGCTCTGGCTCTACCCCCGGGGGCCCGACTCGGGATACCTCGTCTACCCGGGGCAGGGGAACCGATGGGGCTACTTCGACACGACGCCCCTGACCCACGCCCTGAACGAGCCCTGCTACGTCGTCCAGCCCCACCCGCCGGGGAGTAAGCTCGTCCCGAACGGCCTGCCATCGTTCACGATCGACTTCGAGAACGACGACGAATCTCGCCGAGAGCTGGGCAAGGACTCGCGCCTGACCTTCACCGCGCCCGCCGACGGCGAATACCTGGTCAAGATCCGGGACGTCCGAGGGCTCCAGGGCCCGGACTTCCGCTACTCCCTCATCGCCCGCGAGCGCCGGCCCGACTTCCAGGTCACGCTCCAGGGGGCGAACCCCACGGTGGGAGCCGGGGGCGCGAAGGAGTTCAAGGTCTCCGCGAAGCGGCTGGACGAGTTCGACGGCCCGATCCGCGTGGACGTCGCCGGGGTCCCGCCCGGCCTCCGGGCGACCACGCCCCTGGTCATCGAGGCCGGACAGCTCGAAGCCTTCGGGGTCATCTCCGCCGAGGAGGGCGCGAAGCAGTCCTCCGGCGACTCGGCGAGGCCCATCACCCTCACGGCCTCGGCCGTGGTCGACGGCCATGAGCGGACGCACGACGTCAATCCCCTCGGGTCGATCAAGCTCGACCCCTCGCCGAAGCTCCGGGTCGCGATCGTCCCGGCGGAGGGAGGCGCCACACCGGCGAATTCGGACGGGGACGGACCGCCGGAATTCGTCGTCGAGCCCGGCCGGACGATCATGCTCAAGGTCGCCGTCGAACGCCTCGGCTTCGCCGGCCAGGTCCCCTTCGGCAACGAGGGGTCCGGCCGGAACCTCCCCTTCGGCGCGATCGTCGACAACCTCGGCCTGAACGGCCTGCTCGTCCTCGAAGGGCAGTCGGAGCGGACCTTCTTCGTGACCGTCGACCGGAGCACGCCCGAGCAGACCCGGCTGTTCCACCTCACCACCGCGGCGGCCGGGGGCATATCAACCCGGCCGGTCCGCCTCCGCGTCGCCCGATCACCTCGAGCGACCCCTTGAACCCGGGATTGGCCCGCCTCTCCCGCGACGTCGATTGTCAGGACTTTAAATACTTCAGATTTGTTCGTGTCTCATGATGAATTCGGGGGTGGTGGTCGTTTCGACGCCGAAAGCCGGAAGAATTGAACCACCACCCAGGTATCCATCATGAGCCTTGTTGGTTTGAGGAATCCTGATCCTGGCCGGCTTGTCGAGGCGAGTCTCGGGAGGCCGCTCCCGGTCGGTCGCCCCGACACTCCCGGTTGACGACACCCGGGCCAGGGCGCCCCGCGCGATCCGAGGGGGGGATCTCCGATCGCGCAAGGGAGCCCAGATCATCAGGCGCGGGCCGAGGTGCCCAGAGGCCGCGCCCTGCTGGGCCGCATCTCCTCCGACCGCCTCGCCGTAACCCGGCGGTTTTCGCGACCGCCCGACCGCCCGACCGACGGGCTGTATGGGCTGCACCGTTGCCGATCGCCCGGCACACTCCGAAGCCCGGAGTCGAGACCCGGTCGTCTCGAACAGATCGATCAACGGCGTTTTTCCTTTTCCTTCTGCTACTTGTAGCCGGGCATGTCCGTCTCGAGGTTGGGCTGCTTCGTCGGATCTGGGGTTTTTTCCATCGACGAATTTCCCCCGCAACCGACGTCCGTGGATGCCAGGAAGCCGGTGAGGATCACGAAAACGAGCCTGGTCCGAAGTGATCGCATGACTTAACTTTTCCGGATGGGTTGGGGATGGGAAATCGGGTCGATTGGGCTCCACCTTGCGTGCCGGGTGTTCAACATGGCAACAGAAGTGGCTTCGCGAAGGCGGCATGTCGGCTATCGGTGCAAGTCGGCCGAATCGTAACTGGCGACCAGGCCCGACCTCAGCGGGGCCAGGGACGCGCCCTTTGACGGGGTTCATGGCCCGGCTGAATTCGGGCCCACTCGGAAATTTCGCCCATCAGATTCGCAAGCGACCGCTCCCGGCTAACCTCTCAATGACGCGCGGATTTAGAACTCTCCGATTGATAATATGCGGCCAACTCCGTGTGACCCTTCTGTTCGTGGTAGCGTGCGAGGAGTTGGCAGGTCTCGCGATGGCCCGGGTGGTCGGTCAGGATCTTTGCGGCCCATTTCAGGCCCTCCTGGTCGAACCCGTGAGTGAGCATCCAGAAGGCGAGCCGACATTGCAGGCTCGCGTCGTTCGGCGACCTGTCCAGCCGCTCGCGGAGGCCGTTCATCCGGTCGAGGTCGGACTTGACGAGGTCGATCGCCTCTTGCTCCTTGCGGGCGTCGTCCGCCCGACCGAGGCGGAGCAGGGCGAGCCGGCGGTTGTAGCGGGGGGCGGGGTCGTATGGCTTGAGCGAGATGGCCTTGTCCAGGTGGACCAGCGCATCGGCCTCCTCACCCCTGAGGCGGGAGAATTTGGCCTTCTCGATGTGGGCCTCGGCGTTGTCGGGGTCGAGGGTCAGGGCGAGGTCGAACCGCCGGAGCGCGACGTCCAGGTCGCCGAGTTCCAACGCGTTGCGGCCGGCGCCGAGCTGAGCCGCCGGGTCGTCGGGGACCTGGGCGAGGTAAGCCTGGAACTCGACCGAGGCGTCGCGGTGCTTCCCGGCCTTGACGAGTTCCTCGGCCAGACCGAGTCGCGCCTCGGGCAGGCCCGGGGCACGCCGGAGCGCCTCCCGGAAATTGGCGATGATCTCCTCCGGGTCGGAGTCGCGCCGGCGATTGACGGCCGCTTGCCAGAGCGGAGGGCGAGGGTCGGTGGGCGCGTCCTGGCCCCAGCGGCCGAGGACCGCCCCGGCTCGCGGCCAGTCGTATAGCTCCATGAGCAGGCGGGCCAGGGCTTCGTCGACCATCAGATCGGGCGCGGTGGCCTCGTTGAATGCCCGGATCAGTACGGGGCGTGCCAGTTCGAATCGCCCGGCCTGGGCATCGATCAGCGCCTGGAGGACTTCGAGCTGGACCTCGGGATAGCCGAGCGATCTCGCCTTCAGGAGGCTTTCGACAAAGTCGCGGCGACGACCGAGGGCGATGGCGGCCTTGGCGTGGAAGAAGTGTGCTTCGGCCGATCCCGGGCGCAAGCCGAGCCAACGCCCGGCCGACGCCGCGGCCTCGCTGTAACGGCCGGCGTTGAACTCGCGGCGAGTCTCCCGGGAGATCTGCCAGGCCGGCCCCTCCCGGACGACAACTCCCATCGCGGCCACCATCACCGAGGCGACGAAGGCCGCCAAGGTCCACCGATTCCGACGCAAGATAGGCGGCAACACCATCGCGCCTCGTCTTCCCGGACAATACAGCGGGTCACGTTCGGATCGCGCACGGGCGAGGAAGAAGGGGATCGGCTCCCGGCCCCGGACCAGTTCAGGGGACGCGGAAGGCCTCCTCGGGCCGGGTGCCGGTCCTCTTTTTTCCGGGCACCATGCGAGTATGATCCGCTGTAATGCCGCCGATCCCTCGGGAGCCGGGAAGCGGACCGGCTCGATCAATACTGGTCGGCGCCGATCACCTCGCCCAGATTCCGCGTGCCGAGGGCCCACCACGTCCGAAGGTTGATGGTGTTCTTGATGAACTTGACCGAGCCGTCGGCGAAGCCGATATTCACGCCGCCGCTGTGGTTGCTGGTCGGGGCGTTGCTGCACATCGACCCGCA
This sequence comes from Planctomycetota bacterium, assembly GCA_021777685.1. GTDB lineage: Bacteria > Planctomycetota > Planctomycetia > Isosphaerales > Isosphaeraceae > Tundrisphaera. The sequence goes on from JAJYDH010000038.1 coordinate 19,080, forward strand.
CCAGTACTGGTTGTCTTCGCTATTGGTGTAGGTGCATCGGGGGGTATTCGGGGCATTGACGTGCGAGTACCCGTTATTCGGGAGCCACGGTTGCACCGCGAGGAGCCAGTGACATCCGACGTTCCGAGTCCCCAGCGAGACGGTCGTCCCCGGGATGTTCGCGCACTGGTTGGCGAATGAGGTGGCGTTGCTGACCCCATTGGCCATGTCGTCCGGATTCAGGGTTATCGCGACCAGGAACATCGCGCGTTTGGCCCGAAGATCGCCGCGAGAGACGAGAACACCCTGGCTGCCGTTCGGACCGGACAGGCCGATCAGGTTCTCGCTGAACATCGCCGTGTTCGAAGTCCCATCGCTGACCGACTGGAAGCCGACGCTCACCTGGTTCGAGTTGGTGTACCAGGAATTGTTATTGTTGTTCTTGGCGGGGACGATCACGCCGGACCACATGCTGATCGTGCCGGGTCCCCCGACGTTCCCCTTGTAGCTCGTCGGTGCCCAGGGGGAGGCCGGTCGATCGTTCGTGTCGTCGGATGGGCAGATATAGGACGCGACCAGTGAGAATCCGACCGTGTTGTTCGAACTATCGGTCATCGCCAGGCCGAAGTTGATCGAGTTGAACATCGCCGAATTCTCGATCTGGGCCAGGATCAAGCCCTGCCAGGAGGTGGCCCAATTGCTGTTCTGGCCCGTGTTCGGCACCGATTCGGGGGGGAAGACATTGGTCGTCGAGGCATAATTGTGGGCCGCCAGCCCGAGTTGCTTGAGGTTGTTGACGCATTGGGCGCGACGGGCGGCCTCGCGGGCGGCCTGCACGGCCGGCAGCAGGAGCGCGATCAGGACCGCGATGATCGCGATCACCACCAGCAATTCGATCAGCGTGAAGCCCTTGCGATTCCGCATGACGAACCCCCGAGACCGGTAATAAGAGCTGGAGGAGTGGAATCGAGAGAGGGTTGTACTCTCAGCCACAACTTGACATGGATGCCACCGAAATACAAGCAGAAAAATCCAGGATTCGAGCGAAGTTCTCGCGAGGAGCGGATGGATTCCGGCATTCGCGTCGGGTAGGGCCGCGAGCCGCGCGGACGACGCATTCCAGGGGGCGCGATCCGCCGTGAATGACCGTCGGAGGGGGTGCCCCGATCGACCTTGGACTTTGGTCATTTCCGCTCCCAGAGCGCCTCCCTTTCCGGCCCGGCGGCCAGGAGGTCTGCTCCGGTTGCCATGCGTTTCCTGGGCCCGGGGCCAGTCCCCATTCTCCTCGACTGCTCGCGATTCGAACGTCAACCGCCGTGACGACCCGGGGCGGCGGGCGATCCGCGAAGATCTCCCGCCGCCCCGGTTGTGCCAATTCGAGTTCCTCTCTCCGAAGTCTTCATTGACCGCGGGCGGAGAGATCCTTGCTCCGATTCTGCTCGATCGACGCGAGGATGCCGTCGTTGACCTTGCGGTAGAGCAGCGGGCGGAAGGCGGGGTTCTCGACGGCGATCCACTGCCGGGCCGACTCCGCCAGGCCGCGGCGCCCCTGCGACTCGGCGACGGCCGAGAGCGCGGTGAGCTGGCGCGAGGGGAAGGAGTAGATCGGCACGCAGGCCCGGGCGTCGTCGAACCGGCCGAACGAGATCAGGCTGTCGATCAAGACGCCGACGAGGGTCTCGCGGGGGTCTTCCTGGGGGATCATGGAGACGGCCCGGGCGGCCTCTTCGTAGGCGGCCGTGGCCTCGCTGGGCCGGCCGTTGAGCGCCTGGCCCTCGGCCAGGCGGATCAGGGCGTCGGTCCGTGACTCGGGCTGGGCGATGCCCCGGGCGATCTGGAACCCTCGCGAGAACTGGCTCGACGCCGCCGCGTTGGAGACGACGGTGAACATCGCGTAGTCCCGCCAGATCGGCCGGTCGATCTTCGAGGCGGTGCGGGCCGACTGGTCGAGAAGATAGTCGGTGAAGCCCCGAAGCTGCGGGTCGAGCTTCGAGGGGTCGGGCCGGCCGCCGGTGAGCCGGAGCGGGTCGGTGATCAGCCGTTGGCTGCTATACGCCTCGCTCTCGGCGATCCGGAAGAGGGCCTCGACCTTGGCGGTGTCGTTGTCGATCAGGCCGGCGAGCTTCACCGCGTGGGCCCACTCGGGCAGGGCGGCACGGAGCCGGGTGTTCCGATCGGGCGGCGGCGGGGTGGCCGGGGTCTCGGTCGC
>JAJYDH010000516.1 GCA_021777685.1 Planctomycetota bacterium
AAGAGGCCGAGGCCCATCGCCGCGACGTTGATCGTGTGGCAGGCCATGTCGCCGAGGGCGCCGGTGCCGAAGTCGAGCCAGCCTCGCCAGTTGAACGGGTGATACGCCTTGTTGTAGGGGCGATCATTGGCGGCGCCGAGCCACTCGTACCAGTGGAGCTGGTTGGGGATGCCGGTGATCTCCGTGGGCCGGGCGAGCCCCTGCGGCCAGATCGGCCGGTTGGTCCAGACGTGGATCTCCTTGATCGACCCGAGGACGCCCGAGCGGAGCAGTTCGACGCCCCGGCGGAAGCCGTCGGCGGAGGTGCCCTGGTTGCCCATCTGGGTGCAGAGCTTCTTCTCCTCGGCGAGTGCCTTGAGGACGCGAGCCTCCTCGACCGACCAGGTCAGCGGCTTCTGGATGAAGGCGTGCTTGCCCATCCGCATCGCCATCGCGCCGGCGGGGGCGTGCGTGTGGTCGGGGGTGCTGACGGTGACGGCGTCGATCTTGTCGCCCATCTCCTCGAGCATCTTGCGGTAGTCGTAATACTTCTTGGCGTTGGGAAAGTTGGCCGCCATCTTGTCGAGGGTCTTCTCGTCGACGTCGCAGAGGGCGACGATCTCGCCGTGCTTGCCGGCGTCCTTGGTGTCGCTGTCCCCCTTGCCGCCGACGCCGATGCAGGCGAACCGGACCTTCTCGTTGGGCGAGCCTTGCGCGAAGGCCGACGAGCCGCCCCGGAGCACCGTGCCGGCCACGCCGGCGAGCGCGGCCCGATGGAGGAAATCGCGACGAGTCGGACGATGGATCATGGACGAGGTCCTTTCGAGGAGATTCGAAGGGCGGGACGGCCCGGCCCCGACGACCCTCGGGAGAACCGGACCATCCCCCGAGTATGCCTCGCCCCGGATCGCGCCGCAATCGCCCGCCGGACACGCGGGGCCGAACGGTTTGTCAGGCCGGGGATGTCCGGATCTGGGTGCCACGGGTTGTCCTCAACCCGCGATCCGCCGACCTTGCCGAGCCGCAGGGGTTGAGGACAACCCGTGGCACCCGGCGGACTCTCAAGTCGAAAAGAGGTCATCCTCCGAAGTAGGCCACGATTGGTCGCGTCCATCTCCATCGATCGGGCTGATCCGCTTCGCTCTTTTCCTTCTCTCCATAAGGCGATTGAACCACAGCGAGAGCCCCATGATTGCACTATTTGCGGCGAGCATCGCCCACCCCCAGGCATGGACCAATGGTTCATGGGTCCGTTGTTCGATCGGTATCTTGATCGGCCCGCAGTTCGTGGTGTAGGAGGGCATGGAGAACAATGTCAAAAGTATGGCATACCCGAACAACGCGATCACTTCCGATTTCGACAGGTGAAAGATCCGCGTCAGGCCGACAATCAGCATGGTCAGACCGACGGCGAACACGGCTTGATTTGGGAAGTGACGGAGGACCGCGAGTTCCACTGAGATGGGCACGAGCGCGAGCATGCAGGGTGCCAGGCAGACCTGCCAGGATCGGTGAGCAGGCTCTAGAATTCTCGTCATCGCTTGAGCCCTCGTCGAGCCCATCCAACGTTGATCGTCCTCACCGACCAGTTTCGATCAACGGGCTGGTGATGACAAGGTCCCGGCCGAAATGTGAGTTGGCGCCGAAGGTTGGCCGTTGACCGCTGGCCGCTTCTTCCGCTCCTTCGGCTGGTGCTTCCAGCGGCGATGGAGCCAGAGGTACTGCTCGGGATCGCGTCGGATGATCTCTTCGAGGGCCGTGGTGTAGCGCTGGGTGAGGACCCGGGCGTCGTCGGCGGTGCCGGTCCATTCGTCGGGGTCGAAGAGCTCGGTGCAGCCGACCTCGTAGCGGAAGCCGGGGCCGATCCGGCGGGCGTAGCCGACGACGACCGGGGCCCGGTGCTCGATCGCCATCAGGGCGATGGCCTTGTGGGTCGAGGCGGGGCGGCCGAAGAACTCGACGAACATCCCGCGCTCGCCGGCGTCCTGGTCGGCCAGGAACGACAGTACGCCTCCCGTCCGGAGAACTTCCAGCATCTGGTCGTACCCGCCCTTCTTGGGGATCATCTTCTGCCCGGTCCGCTCGCGGAACGACCGGAGGAAGCGGTCGAGGTACGGGTTGTCGAGCGTCCTCGCGACCGAGTTGGGCGGGAACCCGAAGACGCCGAACAGGTAGCCGGCCATCTCCCAGTTGCCGAAATGGCCCGTCAGCATGATGAGCGGCCCGCCTTGCAGGAGGCGGTCGACCACCTTCTCGTGCCCGACCAGCGTGATCCGGTCGCGCCAGGTGGTCGGGTGGAGCTTGCGGGGGATGTGGAGGATCTCCATCAGCATCGTGCAGAAGTGGAGGTACACCCCCCGGACGATCCGGTCGCGCTCGGCCTCGGTGTAGCGGTCGCCGAACGCCTGGCGGAGGTTCTCGACGCCGATCTTGCGGTGCCGCTTGTCGACCCGGTAGAGGATGTCCGCCAGCCATCGGGCGAAGGCGTATGACTGCTCGACGCTCATCGCCTGGGCGAACCCGACGATCAGGCGGACGAGCAGGTAGATCCCGTAGTTCACGAACCGATTGGGGCGACGCTTCACGGCCACTCCTTCGACCGGCGGGTCATCCGTGCTGGACCGGGAGCGGCTCGATGGCCGGCCCCTCGGGGAATTTGAAGCGCTCGCGGATCGTCAGGATGAGGCGTTTGGCCTCGATCTCGGAGAGCCCATCACCGAATCGGCGGGTCTCCGGGACGACGCGGTGCGCCGGCTGATGGTCGAAGGCGATCGCCCCGCCTCCGATGCCAAGCTGCCGGAACATCCCGTCATGTCCCATCGCGTATGGGTTGTAGGCGGCCGGCGCGTATCTCAGGCCGCGGATCGAGGCCAGCTCGAACGCCTTCGATCGGGAAAATGGGCCGATTTCGCGTCGGGTTTCCATCCCTCTATCGGTCAGGACGATGACCTCACGGCCCGCCCAGTTCCAGGCCAGCGCCAGGAGGGCGAAGGTTCCGCCGATCGTCCAGAAGGTGAGCCAGACGAGGAGGAAGACGGCGGACCCGGCATCCCCCGCCTTGCCGGACAGGAAGGACCAGGGGACCGCAATCTCGCCAACCGCCCAGCCGCAGAGCCAGACCGGCAGGAAAAGGCGAAGGAACCAGTTCCGCGCGGCCGGGATGACGATCCGGAATCCGCCGAACTCGTCCTCCGTGACGGTCGACCGCAGCCCGTCGGCTCGCGTCATACTTCGCCTCTCCCGGATCGGGACACGCCCGGCCGGATTGTAATGCCGGGCCGGGAAAGGCTCCAGCCCGCTTTTCGACTCGGCACGGGGTCTGCTAGTAAGGCCGATCACAGCCCCCTCCCGATTCCCCCATGGCCGAGACCTCCGCGATGAGCACCGAAGCGTTGGAGGCACCGGTCAAGACCGACATCCCCGCGAGGATGGACCGGCTCCCGTGGGGCGGCTGGCACTGGCGGGTCGTCATCGCGCTGGGGATCACCTGGATCATCGACGGCCTGGAGGTGACGCTCGTCGGCGCGATCGGCGGGATTCTCACCCACAAGGACACCCTGCACTTCACCGAGGGAGAGGTCGGGAAGCTGGGCACGGCCTACCTGGTCGGGGCGGTGCTCGGGGCGCTGTTCTTCGGCTACCTGACGGACAGGCTCGGCCGGAAGAAGCTGTTCACGGTGACGCTCGGCCTGTACCTGGTGGCGGCCTTCGCCACGGCGTTCTCGTGGGACTTCTGGAGCTTCGCCGTCTTCCGGTTCTTCACCGGGGCGGGGATCGGCGGCGAATATTCGGCGATCAACTCGGCCATCGACGAGATGATCCCGGCCAGGGTCCGGGGGCGGGTCGACCTGGCGATCAACGGCAGCTACTGGGTCGGCGCGGCGGCCGGGTCGCTCTCGACGCTGGTCCTGCTCGACCCCCGGATCGTCCCGGTCGACCTCGGCTGGCGGCTCGGGTTCGGCATCGGCGCGGCCCTCGGCCTGGTCATCATCTTCTACCGGAACCACGTCCCCGAGAGCCCCCGCTGGCTCATCACCCACGGCCATCAGGAAGAGGCCGAGGACGTGGTCAAGGACATCGAGCGGCATTTCAAGGACGAAGGCAAGACGCTCGACCCGGTCCACGACACGATCTCGATCCGCCCCCGGCACGACATCGGTTTCGCCTTGATCGCCCGGACGATGATCCAGAAATATCCCGGCCGGTCGCTGCTCGGGCTGACCTTGATGGTCTCGCAGGCGTTCCTCTACAACGCGATCTTCTTCACCTATGCCCTGGTCCTGACGAAGTTCTACGGCGTGGCGGGCGACCGGACGGGCCTGTACCTCCTGCCCTTCGCGGTGGGCAACTTCTTCGGCCCGGTCCTGCTGGGGCACTTCTTCGACACGGTCGGCCGCAAGCCGATGATCGCCGGGACGTACTCGATCTCGGCCGTCCTGCTGGCGATCACGGGGTATTTATTCGCGCACGGGCACCTCTCCGCC
>JAJYDH010000517.1 GCA_021777685.1 Planctomycetota bacterium
CGGACCGGGCCGGATTGCCATTCGCCTTCCGGGCGGCCGGCGGCGCGTCGGGTCGCGGGACGTTGGGTTCGTCTTGCCGATTCGAGGGTGGGCCGCCCGGTTGGGTCTGAATTCGGGGAAGCTCGAAGTCGTTGGGTTGGAATTCGGGGCTCGAAGTCGCCGTTGTTGGGTTGGAATTGCCGGTGTCCTGTTAGGGTGGGTCGAGCCTCGGGCGAGCCCCACCACGCATTCGGATGGTGGGGCTCGCCCGAGGCTCGACCCACCCTACAGTTGTCGATGGCTGTTCGAGGGACGAACTCCGATTTGGGCTGGCGAAGATCGCGCGGCGTGATGTCCTATGGGGTTAGGGAACATCGGGTGCGGGCCGGTCGCCTTGACCGATCGCCCTGGTTTGATGTAAAATAATCGTCAGAATCGACTTACAGCGGACAGGTCGGACAACCGGAACGAGGCGTGACCGGCAATGGAACTGCTCAGCGGGATTTGGGATAAGACGACCGACGCGATGACGGCGGTCACCGAGCGGGCCTCGGATGGGCTGATCCGCCTGTTCGGCAACTCCAACGAGCGGCAGATCCGCCGGATGCGGCCGATCGTCGCCCGGATCGGCGAGATGGAGCCGGCCTTGCAGGCCCTCTCCGACGACGAGTTGCAGGCCAAGACGGCCGAGTTCCGCCGGAGGCTCTCCGAAGGGCAGACCCTCGACGACATCCTGCCCGAGGCGTTCGCCGTCTGCCGCGAGGGGGGCCGGCGATTCCTCAAGATGCGGCATTACGACGTCCAGCTCATGGGCGGCATGGTCCTCCACGGCGGCAACATCGCCGAGATGGTCACCGGCGAGGGTAAGACCCTCGTCGCCACCCTGGCCGCCTACCTGAACGCGCTCGAAGGCAAGGGGGTGCATGTCGTTACGGTCAACGACTACCTCGCCCGCCGCGATGCCGAGTGGATGAGCCCGCTGTACAACGGCCTGGGCCTGACCGTGGGCGCGATCCAGTCGGACATGGACTCGGGCGAGCGCCAGGACATCTACGGCCGCGACATCACCTACGGCACGAACAACGAGTTCGGCTTCGACTACCTCCGCGATAACATGAAGCCGGCCAGGGAGATGCAAGCCCAGGGGCCGCTCAACTACGCCATCATCGACGAGGTCGACTCGATCCTGATCGACGAGGCCCGGACCCCGCTGATCATCTCCGGCCCGGCCTTCGACGACGTCCGCAAGTACGCCGAGGCCGACCGGATCAGCCGCCTCCTCAAGCCCGGCGCCCACTTCGAGGTCAAGGAGAAGGAGCGGACCGCGCACCTCAACGACGACGGCGTCCGCGAGGCCGAGCGGATCGCGGGCGTGGAGAGCTTCTACACGCCGGGCAACATGGAGTGGCCCCACCTCATCGACAACTCGCTCAAGGCCCACCACCTCTACCGACGCGACCGCGACTACGTCGTCATGAACGGCGAGATCGTGATCGTCGACGAGTTCACCGGCCGGCTCATGACCGGCCGCCAGTGGTCCGACGGCCTCCACCAGGCGGTCGAGGCCAAGGAGCGGGTCCGGATCAAGGAGGAGAACCAGACCCTCGCCACGATCACCCTCCAGAACTTCTTCAAGCTCTACAAGAAGCTCTCGGGGATGACCGGCACGGCCATGACCGAGGCCAACGAGTTCTGGAAGGTCTACAAGCTCGACGTCATCGCCATCCCGACCAACCGGGGCCTGACCCGCCAGAGCTACCCCGACGTCATCTACCGGACCGACCACGAGAAGTACCAGTCGATCCTCGACGAGATCCGCGAGGTCAACCAGACCGGCCGGCCGATCCTGGTCGGGACGACGTCGATCGAGAAGTCGGAGCTGATCTCCGACATGCTCAAGAAGTACGGGATCAAGCACCAGGTCCTCAACGCCAAGTTCCACGAGTCCGAGGCCGAGATCGTCGCGCAGGCCGGGCGGAAGGGGATGGTGACGATCGCCACCAACATGGCCGGCCGGGGGACCGACATCATCCTCGGCGGCAACCCCGAGTTCATGGCCTGGGCCGACCTCAAGCACCTCAAGGACGCCGACGGCCGCCCGCTCTACCCGACCCGCCTCGAAGTCCCCAAGGAGGTCTGGGAGGAGGCCGTCGGCAAGTACGAGCCCGAGATGAAGGCCGAGGGGCGCGACGTCGCCGCCGTGGGCGGGCTGCACATCATCGGGACCGAGCGGCACGAGAGCCGGCGGATCGACAACCAGCTCCGGGGGCGCTCCGGCCGCCAGGGCGACCCCGGCTCGTCGCGGTTCTTCCTCTCGCTCGAAGACGACCTGATGCGGAAGTTCGCCGGCGAGTGGGTCTCCAGCGTCCTCGCCCGGCTCGGGATGGAGGAGGGCGAGGCGATCGAGAGCAAGATGGTCTCGCGCCGGATCGAAGGCGCCCAGAAGAAGGTCGAAGAGCGCAACTTCGACTCCCGGAAGAACTTGCTCGAATACGACGAGGTCATGGACGAGCAGCGGAAGCGGGTCTACTCGTTCCGCCAGCGGCTCCTGGACGGCGAGCCGGCCAAGGACGCCATCCTCGACATGATCGACACCCAGATCGGCGAGGCCGCCGACCGCTTCCTCGCCGACGACTACGGCGCGGCCAACTTCGCCGAGTGGGTCGGCCAGCGGCTGGGCGCCGAGCTGAATCCCCGGTCGTTCAAGGGCCACCCCTTCGAGGAGTCCGAGCAGGCCGCCCGCCACGAGGCCGAGTCGCAGGCCGGCAGCCAGATCCGCGAGTCGATGGAGGAGAACCTCCCCGACGACGCCGAGCCCGCCGAGTACAACTGGCTGGCCCTCGCCGCCTGGTTCAACGCCCGCTACGGCACGAACCTGAAGGACAAGGACCTCCGCAAGTTCGCCAAATACGACGGGGATGACTTCGTCTTCGACCGTCACGGCCTGGAAGACTTCCTGACCGAGAAGGCGAACGCCTCGATCGCCGCCGTCGAGCTCGAGCCGGCCCGCGAGTTCCTCCTGGACGACTGGGGCAAGCGGACCCTGGCCGGCTGGGCGTACCACAAGTTCGGCGTGGCGATCGACCCGGCCACCTGGGCGGGCGTCGGCAAGGCCGAGATCGTCCGGAAGCTCCAGGAGCAGGCTCGCCTGCTCTACGACCGCAAGGAGGCCGAGTTCCCCGTCCGCGTCGGCCTGACCAAATTCCTCGCCGAGCGGTCGCAGGGCCAGTCCAGCCCCCGCTACGACCGCGACGGCCTGGCCGCCTGGGCGACCGACCGGTTCGGGGTCTACATCGACCCCGAGGAGATCCGCTCCAAGCTCCGCCCCGAGATCGAGGCGCTGCTGCTCGACATCGCCCACCGCGAGTACCCCGGCGGCAAGCTCGCCAAGGAGCTCGACCGGCGGATCGAGGAGGTCTACGGCCCGCCCGAAGGGGCCGGGGCCCGGACCCCCGACGCGAAGGCCGCCGCCGAGCTGGCCGAGTGGGCCGCCACCGAGTTCGGCGCCGAGGTCACGGCCGAGGGGCTCCGGACCATCGACCGGACCTCCGCCCGCCGCCGCCTGATCGACGCCCTCGACGCCAAGCATCGGCCCGAGATGCGCGAGATGGAGAAGGTCCTCGTCCTCCAGATCCTCGACAATAGCTGGATGGAACACCTGCGGACGATGGACCACCTCCGAAGCTCCGTGGGCCTCCGGGGTTACGCTCAGGTCGATCCGAAGGTCGAGTACAAGCGGGAGGGGATGAAGATCTTCGAGGAGATGTGGTCGGGCGTCTCCGACAAGGTGACGGACCTGGTCTTCCGGATGGAGCAGCTCGACCCCGACTTCCTGTCTTACCTGGGCTCGCGCTGGCAGCTCGACCGGGCGCAGGCGATCCACCGGGCGCCCGAGCCCGAGGTCGCGGCCGTCGCCGGGGGCGTCCGCGCGGCGCAGGATGCCGCGATCGCGACGAACCAGTCGCCGACCGAGGTCAAGAAGGAGCCGGTCCGCCACGTTGGCAAAAAAGTCGGCCGGAACGACCCCTGCCCGTGCGGGTCTGGTAAAAAATTCAAGGCGTGCTGCATGCGAAAGGAAGGCGGGGCCGAGTCGTTCTGAGGATCGGGCCGATTATTCGGATTTCGTCGACCTCTCCCGATCGCCGACCGTCGCCCGAAATGCCCCCTCGCCCCGGCGAGGGGGCTTGCCTTTCGAAAGGCCGATATCCTTGACGGAAGCAGACTTACGACGATCACCCCGGTCGCGATTGGCTTCGTCTGGGATCGGCCGAAGGAGCCGGTTTGGTTTGGGATTGACCCGAAAATCATTGGATTTCCGGCCCCCGAGGGCACGATGCTTGCACCTTAGCCGCTGCGATTCTCCGTAGGGTAGGGCTTGCACTGCTGTTGGCCGATCGGTCGGCCGTGGTCCAATCGGCAGGGCAAGCCCCAATACCGTTGAATGAATCTAACGACTTGTGCCAGAGGCATTTCTGTCTCCCCT
>JAJYDH010000039.1:0-1251 GCA_021777685.1 Planctomycetota bacterium
TCTGGAAGGGGGGCGGGCCGAGCCACCTCGACATGTGGGACCTCAAGCCCGACGCCCCGGCCGAATACCGGGGCGAGTTCAGGCCGATCTCGACCAACGTCGAGGGCATCCGGGTCGGCGAGCACCTCCCGCTCTCGGCCAGGCAGATGGACAAATTCGCCATCCTCCGGTCGGTGACCCACCCCGACTCGGGGCACGAGTCGGCCAGCCACTACCTCCTGACCGGCTACCGCCCGACCAACGACATCCCCGCCCAGGAGATGCCCAGCTACGGCTCGATCACGGCCAGGGTCCGGGGCCCGAGGCGCCCGGGCCTGCCCGCGTACCTGGCGGTGCCCACCCCGCCGAGAAGCTCGGCGGCGGCCTATCTCGGCGTCGCGTACAACCCGTTCTCCGTGGGCGGCGACCCGAACCAGGATAAGTTCTCGGTCCGCAACCTGACCCTGCCCAACGAGATCAGCCTGGAACGGCTGGGGAACCGCCGGGCGCTCCTGGAGTCGATCGACACCCTCCGCCGGGAGAGCGACCAGACCGGCCTGATGGACGGGCTCGACGCCTTCACCCGCGAGGCGTTCGAGATGGTCACCGGGCCGGCCGCCCGCCGGGCGTTCGACATCAACGCCGAGGACGCCGAGACCCGGGCCCTCTACGGCCGGAACCCGCTCGGCCAGTCGATGCTCCTGGCCCGCCGGCTCGTCGAGTCGGGCGTGACCTTCGTCACGGTCAACGCCGGCGGCTGGGACACCCACGCCAACAACTTCGAGGCACTCAAGACCAGGAAGCTCCCCGACTTCGACCGGGCCTGGGCCGCCCTCGTCCAGGACCTCCACCGCCGGGGGCTGGCAAAAGACACGCTCGTGCTGGTCTGGGGCGAGTTCGGCCGGACCCCCCGGATCAACAAGGATGCCGGCCGCGACCACTGGCCGGGCGCCCAATCCGTGGTCCTCTCCGGCGGCGGTTTCCGGATGGGCCAGGCCGTCGGCTCGACCGACGCCAGGGCCGAACTGCCCAAAGATCGCCCGCTCAAGCCCGAGGACGTGCTCGCCACGATGTATCACCACCTGGGCATCGACCCCGAGACCGAGTTCCACAACGAGGCCCAGCGCCCCCTCAAGGTCCTCAACGGCGGCGAACCGATCAGGGAACTCCTCGGCTGAGCCGGCCGATGCCGGCAGACCGAGACCCTTATTCGGCCTCGTCGAGCGAGCCTTTCTCCCCTCTCCCCCTGGGAGAGGGGCCGGGGGGGAGGGG
>JAJYDH010000039.1:1261-21164 GCA_021777685.1 Planctomycetota bacterium
CGAAGTCGAGGCCAGTTCCGTGACCCGCTTGTAGTTCCGCGACCCTCACCCCGGCCCTCTCCCAGAGGGAGAGGGAGGAAGAAGAACGGCCCTGGTGAAAATGTGTCGGGTCGTCGGCCGGTCGAAGGAAGGGGCTTCCCATGCATCGCCAAGCGTACCGGACGGCTCTGGCCGGGCTCGTCGCGCTCGTCACCTTCGCCAATCCGGTGGTCGCCCAGCTCCCCTCGGCCCGGCTGAACAGCATCTTCCCGAGCGGCGGCCGGGCGGGGACATCGGTCGAGTGCACGATCGGCGGGACCGATTTGGACGAGGCCAGCGGCCTTTATTTCAGCCATCCCGGCATCAAGGGGGAGCCGACCGGCCCCAACAAGTTCCGGGTCAGCATCGCCCCGGACGTGCCGCCGGGCCCGGTCGATGTCCGGGCGGTCACGGGCCGAGGGCTGTCCAACTTCCGGGCCTTCTGCGTCGGCGATCGGCCCGAGATCGTCGAGACGGAGCCGGACGACGAGCCCGCGAAGGCCATCCGGGCCCCGCTGCCGGTCGTCATCAACGGTCGGATCGACAAGGCCAACGACGTCGATTATTACGTCTTCGCCGCGAGGAAGGGGCAACGGGTGATCGTCGACTGCTGGGCCTGGCGGCTCGACAGCCAGCTCGACGGGACGCTCATGGTCTTCGACCCGAAAGGGCGGGAGCTGGCCTATTCGGGCGACTACGCGGGCAAGGACCCGTTCGTCGACTTCACCGCGCCCGAGGATGGCGATTACCTGGTCAAGGTCTGGGACTTCATCTACGGCGGGAGCGGCGACCTGGTCTACCGGCTCGAAGTCGGCAGCCTGCCGCACCTGGACGCCGCGCTCCCGGCGACCGTCCGGCCCGGCTCGAAGGCGCCCGTGACGCTCCTCGGCCGGAACCTCCCCGGCGGCGAGCCGACCCCGATCCTGTCCCAGGGTCGCCCCCTGGAGACCATCGCCCGGGAAATCGAGGTTCCTTCGGTTGAGCGCTCACTCCGGGGAGGCGAGGCGATCCGCCCCTCGCAATCCTGGCTCGACGGGATGGCCTACCGGCTGACGACCCCGGAAGGGAGTTCGAACCCGATCTTCCTCGGCTTCTCGGACGACCCGGCCGAGGTCGAGCGCGAGCCCAACGATCGCCGGGACTCGGCCCAGGAGATCCCCTTCCCCTCCGAGGTCACCGGCACGTTCGCCCCGTCCGGCGACGTCGACTTCTTCCGGTTCCGCGCCCCGAAGGGGGAGAAGGTGGTCGTCGAGGTCTACGGCGAGCGCCAGTCGGGGATGGTCGACCCTTATCTCGCGGGCTATGACCAGACCGGGAAGCGGGTCTTCGCGGCCGACGACGTGGCGGGCCGGAACATCGGCCAGCTCCGCTTCACCACCTCGACCCACGACGCCCGCTGGGAGTTCGTCGCGGCGGCGGACGGCCTCTTCACGGTGCAACTGCGCGACCTCTACTACCAGCAGCGGGGCGAGGCCCGGTTCGCGTATCGGCTCAGCCTCCGGCGCCCCCGGCCCGACTTCCGCCTGATGGCGGTCCCGACGAGCGACATCCAGCCCGACTCGACGACGGTGGGCCGAGGGGGCCGGGCCTGGCTCGACCTGCTGGCCTTCCGGCTCGACAACTTCGACGGGCCGATCCGCGTGGAGGTCGCCGACCTGCCGCCCGGCGTCACCTGCGACCCGGTCGTGATCGGGCCCGGCAAGGCGTCGGCCCCGCTGGTCTTCCGGGCCGACGCCGGGGCCCCGCCGGGCCACGCCGAGATCCGGGTCGTCGGCATCTCCGAGGTTGACGGAGTCGAGGTCCGGCGAGACGCCCGGGGCGGCGGCCTGACCTGGCCCACCGTGAACACCCCGGGCGTCGCACGGATGGCCGACAGCATCCCGATCGCCGTCCGGGAAGCCCCCCCGTTCGTCGTCGAGGCGACCCCCGCGAAGGCCCGCGTCAACCCCGGCGAGAAGGTCGCGATCGCGGTCAGGCTCGACCGCGCGGCGGACTGGGACCAGCCCGTGCAGGTCTCCGGCTTCGACCTCCCCGAAGGCGCGACCGTCGCCCTGGTGAACATCCCCAAGGGCTCGAAGGAGGCCAGGGCCGAACTCAGCCTGCCCGCGAAGCTCAGGCCCGGCCCTTACACGTTCACCCTCAACGGGGCCGGCCAGGTGCCCCGAGACTACATCGCCAAACGCGACCCGTCGAAGCCCAGGGGCAACAACGTCCGCGCGACCTTCCCGTCCAACCCGATCACGATCGACGTCGTCCCGCCAGGTTAGTCCCAATACCCTTTAGTTAGAGGCTATCCGGGATCGAAAATGGCCGATGGCCAATGGGTTATGTCACATCAGAGGACGGGCATCGGATGCGATCGCGGCCGAATTCCCGGAAATCCCCTCCGATCGACCATCGCTCATCGGACATGACCCATTGGTGAATCAGGGAAATGTTTCCGGATAGTCTCTGAGTGTTCATTATCGGCTTGAGGCTTGTGGCATCCTCGTCCGGCGTTTAATCTGGGTGAAACAATCCGCCTCGATCGTCCTCCCGCCCGCGAGATCCCCCGAGAAATCGGCGAGACGCTGGTGCCCGATCGAGGGCTTCGAGGCGACGCGCGGGGGACAGGTGACGATGGCTCGGGTCTCTCTCGCCGTGCTCCTCGGATCGTGCCTGGCGACCGCGGCCCCCGGGGCCGACGCCCCCCCGGCGGATCGTCTCGCGGCCCCGTTGAGGTCGTTCATCGACGGCCATTGCGTGGCCTGTCACGACGGCGAGAGCAAGAAGGGCGGCCTGGACCTGGACTCGCTCGCGTTCGAGCCGGGCGAGGCCCGGAACTTCTCGACGTGGGCGAAGGTCCTCGAACGGGTCGACGCCGGCGAGATGCCCCCCAGGAAGAGGCCGAGGCCGGGGCCGAACGAGGCGGAGTCGTTCTCGCGATCGCTCGCCTCGGCGCTCGCGGCCCCGGGGCGCGAGCGGGTCGCGCGAGACGGCCGGGCCGGCCGACGTCGGCTCAACCGGCTGGAGTACGAGAACGTCCTCCGGGACCTGCTCTCCGCCCCCTGGCTGGAGGTGAAGGAGATGCTCCCGGAGGACGGCGTCGCCCACCGGTTCAACAAGGTCGGCGACGCCCTGGACGTCTCCCACGTCCAGATGGCGCGCTACCTGATCGCGGCGGATTACGCCCTCCGGCAGGCGATGGCCTTCCAGGTGGACCGGCCGCCGTCGAGGACCGTCCGCTATCATGCGCGCGACCAGTCGAGTTTCAGCGGCCGGTTCAAATACAGCGTGTTCAACACGGCGCCCGAGCGGGCGACGTTCCCGACCCTCGGGTCGTCGGCCCAGCCCGGAGTCCGCGCCGGCAAGGAACCCGTGACGGTCGGGGCCTCGGACCCCGAACGGCGCGAGCAGGAGGGCGTCGGGCTCGTCTGCGGGGCCTACGAGCCCATCGAGCCGAAGTTCAACGCCTTCCGGGCGCCGTCCACGGGCCGCTATCGGCTGCGGTTCAACGCCCACACGGTCTGGGTCGGCCCGAACGGGTCGAACGCGGTCGGGGCCGTCGCGAACGCCGGCCCGAAGCGATGGTTCATCCCGAACTTCGACGACGTCTCGGCCGGGCGGCGATCGGAGCCCATCGCCATCTATTCGGAGACCCCGCCTCGCCAGCTCAGGCTGCTCGGCTCGTTCGACATCACGCCCGAGCCCGGCGTGCGCGAGCTGGACGCCTGGCTCCTGGCGGGCGAGACGATCCGGCCCGACGCGGCCCGCCTCTTCCGGTCCAGGCCGGGCGAGGCCCGGTTCCAGAACCCGTTCGCCGAGCAGGACGGCCAGCCCGGCGTGACCTACCGGTGGATGGAAGTCGAGGGCCCGCTCCACGATCAGTGGCCTCCGGCCGGTCATCGGCTCCTCTTCGGCGACCTCCCGACGAAGAAGCCCGGGGACGCGAAGGGACGGGTCGAGGTCGTCTCGGCCGAGCCCGAGCGGGACGCCAGGCGCCTGCTGGCGGCGTTCGCCCGACGCGCCTATCGCCGGCCGGTCGACGACGGCGAGGCGTTGCGCTTCCTGCCGGTCGTCGCCGGCCGGCTGAAGGCGGGGGCCGGCTTCGCCGACGCGATGATCGCCGGGTACACGGCGGTGCTCTGCTCGCCCGAATTCCTCTACATCGACGAGAAGCCGGGCCTGCTCGACGACCACGCGGTCGCCGCCCGTCTGGCCTTCTTCCTCGGGAACTCGGAGCCCGACCGGGAACTCCGCTCGATCGCCGACCGGGGCGAGCTGCGCCGTCCCGAAGTCCTGCGGGCGCAGGTCGACCGGCTGCTCGACGACCCGAAGTCGCGACGGTTCGTGGACGCCTTCCTGGACTACTGGCTCGACCTCCGCAAGGCCGCCTCGAACACGCCGGATTCCTCGCTCTACAACGATTATTACCTCGACGACCTGCTCGCCGAGTCGGCGGTCTCCGAGACGCGGCTCTTCTTCGCCGAGCTGCTCAGGGACGACCTCCCGGCGAGGAACCTGATCTCGTCCGACTTCGTCATGGTCAACGAGCGCCTCGCCGAGCACTACGGGCTGCCGGGGGTCCGGGGGGTGGCGCTCCGCAGGGTCGAGCTGCCGGCGGACAGCGTCCGGGGCGGCCTGCTGACCCAGGCGAGCGTGCTGATGGTCACGGCCAACGGGACGACCACCTCGCCGGTCCTCCGGGGGGCCTGGATCATGGAGCGAATCCTCGGCCGGCCCTCGCCCCCGCCGCCGCCGGTCCCGGCGGTCGAGCCCGACCTCCGGGGCGCCCTGACGATCCGCGAGCAGCTCGCCAGGCATCGCGACCAGGCCAGTTGCGCCTCCTGCCATGCGAGGATCGACCCGCCCGGCTTCGCCCTGGAGAGCTTCGACGTGATGGGCGGCCGGCGGGATCGCTACCGGGCCCTGGCCGACAAGGGCGACCGCGAGAAGGGGCTCGGCAAGAACGGCCAGGCGTTCGGCTTCCGGTACGGGCTGCCGGTGGACTGCGCCGGGGAGATGGCCGACGGCCGGAAATTCTCCGACATCCGCGAATTCAAGCGGCTGCTCCTGGCCGATGAGCCCCAGATCGCCCGCAACCTGGCCCACCAGCTCATCGTCTACGCGACGGGAGAGCCGGTCGGCCTCGGCGACCGCGAGGAGGTCGAGCAGATCCTCGAGCGGGCCCGCCCTTCCGGGCACGGCATCCGCAGCCTCGTCCATGAGGTCGTCCAGAGCGGGCTATTCCTCCGAAAATGACCGACCCGAATCCGCCAACGGAGCGACCGACGATGACCATCCCAGCCAGGACCGCCGACTCCCGGGGCATCGGCCGACCGGTGCGGTCGCGCCGGCAGTTCCTCCGGGGCGTCGGCGTCCTCCTGTCGTTGCCGGCCCTCGAATCGTGGAGGCCGGCCCTCGCGAAGGACGACGGGCCGGCCGGGCCCCGCCGGATGCTGGCCATCTGCAACAACCTCGGCCTGCTCCCCGATTATTTCTTCCCCAGGGGGGCCGGTCGGGGCTACGAGCTGTCGCCTTACCTGAAGAAGCTGGAGGCCCACCGGGACGACTTCACCGTCTTCAGCGGCGTGTCGCACCCCGACGTCGACGGCGGGCATCCCGCGGACAATTGCTTCCTGACGGCCGCGCCCCACCCGTCGAGCGGGGGCTTCCGCAACACGATCTCGCTCGACCAGTACATCGCCGAGCGGATCGGCCCCCGGACCCGCTTCCCGTCCCTCACGCTGGGCGTGAACGTGAAGCAGGGGACCCGGAGCCTCTCGTGGACCGGGTCGGGGGTCCTGATCCCCTGCGAGGAACGGGCGTCGGACGTGTTCCGCCGGATGTTCGTCCAGGGCTCGCCGGCCGAGGTCGAGTCGCAGCTCGACAAGCTGGACGGGGGCCGGAGCATCCTCGACGCCGTCGCCGGCCAGGCGAAGGACCTGCAACGGGGCCTGCCCGCCCGCGACCGCGACCGCCTCGATCAGTACTTCACCAGCGTCCGGGAACTGGAGGAGCGGATGCGGATCGCCCGGGAATGGGAGCTGAAGCCCAGGCCGAAGGCCCCCACCGAGCCCCCCCGCGACCCCGCCAGCCCCCGCGACTACATGGAGAAGGTGAGGCTCATGTACGACATCGCCCGGCTGGCCTTCGAGACCGACTCGACGCGCTGCGTCACCCTGATGCTCGACAGCGTGAACTCGCCCGTCATCGAGCTGGGCGAGACCAAGCTCACCGACGCCTACCACAACCTCTCGCACCACGGCCGCTCGGCGCCGAAGATGGCCCAGCTCAAGGCGATCGACGAGTCGCACATGACGCTCCTGGCCGACCTCTTCGCCCGCCTCAAGGGCATCCGGGAGGACGGCGAGACCCTGCTCGACCGCACGATGATCCTCTACGGTTCGAACCTGGGCAACGCCAGCACTCACGTCACGACGAACCTGCCCACCCTCCTGGCCGGGGGCGGATTCCGGCACGGCCAGCACCTCGCGTTCAACACCGAGCGGAATTACCCGCTCCCCAACCTGTTCGTCTCGATGCTCCAGCGGTTCGGGATCGAGGCCGACCGGTTCGCGTCGTCGACCGGTACGATGCGCGGGCTGGAATTCGCCTGATCCGCATCCCGGACGATGGAGATCGGTCGGGCCCGGGCACGTCCCGGCCGGTCGAGATCGCGTCTTCTCGGTGCATTTCTCCAGAGATCCCGGGAGATCGGGCGATAATTGAGGAAAGGGCCCGGTCTTCCGGCCCACTTTGCCGAGTGGGATTTGCTTGCGGTCGGGCTTGGCGTACCATGAAGGGCCGGGGGACGTTCGCGTCGATCCGGGGCGACGAACCGGCCTCGCCCCTCCGTACCGGTTGACCCCCGCGGGGGTTACGCCAGGCCGGGCCGCGAGGTCGAAGGGGCACGCGGCCTCCCGGCGACCTTCGACCCGCAACCCCGGCCCGCTCCGGCCGACCGCCCCCCGGGGGACGTCCGGAGCGGCTATAATCCTGCGTCCGATCGAACAATCCCGGGGCGCGACGCCCGAATCCAGGAATGGCGAGACCGATCCCGAAGCCCGAGCCGTCACGCCGCCCCGCGCCCGATCCCGAAGCGTTGGCCCCCTTTCCCGGGCCTCCGCGGAGCCTCGCGAGGACCGAAAGCCATGCGTCAGCGATCGAATCGCCCCCACCGGTTGCCGTCGTCGACGCCCTGGCTGGCGGCCCTGGCCCTGGCCCTGGCCCTGCTCGCCCCCTTGCCGGCGATGGCGGGCAAGGTGTCCTGGCTCGACGAGGTCGTCCAGGAGGTGATCGTCGAGGCCCGCGCCGGCGGCAAGGCCGTCGGGAGTGAAGGTGTCGCCTCGTCCCGGGCCGCCGGCCGGCTCTTCGCCCGCGAGGCCGACGAGGGGCTCGAGGCCCTGGCCCGCCGCTCCGACGCCCTGGCCCGCTCGGCCCACCGGGCCGAGGCCCCGTCCGAGGCGCTCTTGCAGGCCCGGTTCAGCCGGCTGATCCGCCCCGAGCCCGAGACCGCCCGCGCCTTCGCCTCGCTGGCGCCGGCCGAGAAGCGGGTGGTCGTCGAGATGGGCGAGGCCGCCCAGCAGCTCGCCCGCCGCTACCCCGGCCAGGCCGAGACGATGGTCCGGAAGCTCGGGACCGAGGGCCTCGCCGCCGTCCGGGTCTACGGCGACGACGTCGCCGAGGTGGTCGTCAAGGAGGGCCCCGAGGCCGTCGGCGTCCTCCGGAAGACCGGCCGGGGCGGCTGGAAGTTCTTCACCGACACGGTCCTGCCGAACAAGAAGAAGCTGGCCGCCGCCGGGCTCGTCGCCGCCTTCATGGCCGACCCCGACCGGTTCGTCGACACCGCCGGCCGGGCCACCGAGTACGCCATCCGCCAGTTCGCCAAGGCCGGGGTCGACCTCGTCGGCGCCGTCAGCGCCGGCGCCGCCCGGGGCCTGGAAGGCTCGATCGGCGACGCCCTGGCCGCCTACGGCCTGAACGCCGCCGTCCTCCGCTACCTCGGCATGGGCGCGGCGGCCCTGGCCGTGTTCGCCTCGGCGCTGGTCCTCCTCGGCCTCCCCGTCCGCTGGATGCTCGGGCCCGTCACCTGGCCGCTCCGGATGATCTTCGGCCGCCGGAAGCGCGCGGCCCAGCCGCTCTGAACGATCGAGGGCCCGGCTCCCGGGCGGGAGCCTGTCGATGTTCCAAATTCGGGAGCAACAATGCCGGTCGGAGGAGCGATGCCGGACACCTTGAGACAGGACCTGGAGTTCGATCTCGTCGCCTTCGACGAGCATGGCCGACCCGTCCTGGTGGCCGAGGTCAAGGCCATGTCCGGCGCGATCCAGGTGGCCATTCCATGGCTCAACCGCCTGGAATCGGAGCTGCGGTCGGCCGGCCGTCCCATCCCTTACTGGATGTTCGTGGACCTGGACGGGATCACCTTTTTCTACGACCGGGATGGGGGCCAACCGGCTCGGGCCACCACGTTCGTCGGCCTCGAGACCGCCCTGGGCGCCTACGATCCGGAGATCGGGCGGAAGCGGATCTTCGACGATTACCTCCTCGCCCTGGTCGAAGCCTGGCTGCGAGACGTCACCTCCGACTGGAGGCTGGCCGACCCGCCCGCGATGGAACAACTCGGCGAGATCGGGCTTTCGGAAAGGCTCAAGGGCGGCACGATCCGTCGAGGGGTGTCGCTTGCCGACCTCGATCCTCTACGTGGAAACCAACTTCGTGATGAGTCACTCCCTGGGACGCGACTCGGCGACGGATGAGTTACTCACCGGGCCGTCGTCGGATGTCCGGCTCGTCATCCCGGTCGTCTGCTTCATGGAAGCCTTCTCCGCCTTTGAGGACGAGAGGAGGCGCCAGAATCGGCTGATCGGCGACCTCCAATCTCAGATCAAGCAATTGGAGCGCAATGTTGTCTCCGCCCGAATCCGACCGCTGATCATCCACCTTGAAAAATCGGCGATCGAACTCCGAGAAATCCTCAACGACTCGCGGACCCGCCTGTATGAGGTGATCGAGATCCTCCGGTCGTCGGCCGAGCTGATCGGGCTCACGCCGAGCATCCTGGGTGATAGCCTCGCGAGGCCCTTGATCGGCGACCCGACCGACGACCTGATCCTGGCCAGCATCCTGGATCATGCCAATTCTCAGCCCTCGGAGAGGAAGGCGTTCCTCTCGGAGAACCGCAAGGATTTCGACGACAGGCCGTATCCGAAGGCGGCCCTTGAAGCGGCCGGGGTCAAATACTTCGCCCAGGCGTCGAAGTTCCTGGAATGGCATCGCTCGCGGTCCGAATCATAGAATGGAGAGTCGCGTGATCCCGAACCGGAGTCGAGCCTAGACCATGTCGAACCGCCGCAAGGCCCATCTCGACGCTCTGGAACGGCGGCTGACCGGCCCGAAGCGGATCGCGCTGTTCGGCCACCGGGCCGTGGGCAAGACGACGCTCCTGGCGATGTTCTACCGCCAGGCGTCGACCGGCCAGGTCCCGGGCATCCGCCTGGCGGCGGTCGACCCGCCCAGCGCCGAGTATCTGGCCGAGAAGATCGCGCAGATCGAGTCGGGCGAGCCGCCGGCCGGCACCCTGGCCGAGACCGAGCTGAAGCTCCGCCTCTATCACGGCCCCGCCCGGTTCGACCTGATCGTCAAGGACTACCAGGGCGAGCACGTCACCCTCGGCACCGACGAGCCGATCCAGGCTTTTTTCGCCGACTGCGACGCCGTCCTGCTCTGCCTCGACCCCGAGGGCTCGACCCACCCGGCCGACCGCAGGCGCCGCCAGCAGGAGGTCGAGAACCTCCTGGAGCGCTACATCGAGCGGTCCGACGACGGCACCGCCGGCCGCCCCGTGGCCCTGCTTCTCACCAAGTTCGACAGGCTCCTCGCCCGGGGCGAGGGGGGCCAGGGGCCCGACGCGGTCGAGCGGCTGGTCGAGGCCCGCTACGGGATGACCCGCCACGCCCTGGCCCGCCACGTCCCCCACGGCGCCATGTTCGCCGTGAGCGCCTACGGCCGAGGCTCCGTCGACGGCCGGCCGCCGGCCGAGCTGCACCCGCTCGGCCTCGAAGGGCCGCTGGGATGGCTCGCCGACCAGCTCGAAGAGGTCGACCGCGAGCAGCTCGAATGGCTCTGGGACCTCGCCCCCGACGACCTGAACCGCCTGGCCCGGTGCGTCTCGGCCTTCGAGAGGCGTTATCCCCGCTCCGACCGCGCGGGGGACTTCCGCCGGAGGCTCGCCGAGGGGCAACGCCGCCGGTTCCGCCGGAGGCTGGTCGGGGCGACCCTGGGCGCGGCCCTGATCGCCGCCGGCCTGGCCGGGTACGACTACTGGGGCTTCCGAGACGCCACCCTGTTCGCCCAGGGCGACAACCCGCCCCCGGCCGTCGCCCGTCGGTGGGACGACCTGGTCAGGTGGCATCCGTCGCTCCGGCTGACCTGGCCCTCGAACGCGAGGCAGGCCCTGGCGATGCGCGACGAGTGGACGGTCAAGGCCGCCGCCACCCGCGTCAGCGCCGGGACCGCCGAGCCCGACGCCGCCGAGAAGCTCGCCCCGCTGAAGGAGCGGACCCCCACCCTGGCCATCGCCGTCCGAGAGGTCGAGAAGGCCCAGGATCTCGCCAGGCAGGAGGTCCGCTGGGCCGAGGTCAGGGCCGAGGCCGCCGCGTCGGCCGACGAGCCGGACGTCCCCCTCTCGGCGGTCAAGAAGTTCCTCCGCGAGTTCCCCGACTCGGTCCACCGGGCCGAGGCCGACGCCCTGCTCGTCTCGCTCCGGGGGCGCGTCGAGACCCGGGTCGCCGGCCGAGAGCGGCAGGTCCTCGACGACCTCGTCCGCTCCTCCGGCCTGCCCAACGCCAACCTCCCCGACCTGATCGAGCAGGCCCGCCAGTTCCTCGTCGAGCACCCCGAGAGCCGCTATCGCCCCGAGGGCGAACGCCTGCTCGACGACCTCGTCAAGACCCTGGACGACCGCGACATCGACAAGGCCCGCGAGTTCTCCAGTCGCAACCCCACCGACTTCCCCCGGCGGATCGACCGCTACGGCGAGTACCTCAAGGCCCACGCCAAGGGGGGTCGCCACATCAGCGAGGCGACCGAGGCCAAGGACAAGATCCTCCGGGCCTGGGACACCGACACCTACCGACGGGCCTACGACCACCTCGCCGCCCACCCCAACGACGTCGGCGAGGTCGCCCGCCAGCTCCGCGACTACCTCGCCCAGCATCCCGAAGGGCTCCGCGTGGCCGAGGCCAGACGCTACCTGGAATGGTGGGACAAGGTCTCGGTCCCCAACGACTATCGCGTGACCCTCCGCCGAGGGACGTTCGACGCCAAGCTCGGCTCGACCTTCGGCGGCGCCCCGGACCTGGGCGTCATGGTCGAGGTCGCGGGCGTCTCCTACGGCCCCTCGCCGGTGATCCGCAACAACTATCAGCCGATCTGGGACTACACCTTCCCCCGCCCGGTCCGCTGGAAGCTCGGCGACCCGGTCACGGTCAAGGTGATCGACCACGGCTACTGGTCCGACGCCACCGTCGTCGTCCTGAGCAGCAAGAAGGGCGACCCCCTGGCCCTCCGGATGCTCTCCGACACCATCAAGCCCACCAGGGGCGGCACGACGACCCTCGTCTTCGCCTCCGACTTCAAGGTCCCCGACCTGCCCGCCCCGGAATGACCTGATCCTGTAGGGTGGTGCCGAGCCTCGGGCGAGGCCCACCACGTCGGGATGGTGGGCCTCGCCCGAGGCTCGGCACCACCCTACATCTCGATCCCCGGGCCGCGCGTCGCATGGACATCCTCCTCGAACAGCTCGTCTACGGCAGCTTCCCGTTCTGGGACCGGGGCTACGACGTCCTGGCCCGGTCGCCGGGCTGCCGGGCGGATTGGACGGCGGACGCGCTTGCCGCCTGCCGGCAGTTCGGCGAGGCTCCCTCGGGCGTGATCCCCTCGCCGGCCCTGTTCGCCCTCCCGCTCCCGAGCGGCCCCTGGGCGGTGGTGGGGGTCGAGCCTCAAGGGGAGGACGACCGGGGACGCCCCGGCGCGCTGGCCTTCCACGCCCTGCTGGTCGAGGCTCGCGACTACCGGAAGGCCGGCTCCGACCCCTTCGCCTTCGCCGGGGCACTCCGCCGCGACTGGTCGGCCGAAACCTCGCTGGACGCCCTGATCTGGACGATCGAACCTCACAAGGCCGCGACCCCGGCCGATCCCCGGGCCCGGCGGATCGCCGAGGCCCTGGGCCGGGGGAGACGGGTCGCCACCGAGTCGGCCGGGCCGATCGACGCACTCGCCCGCGAGGTCTGGGCCGCCCTGCCCGAGCCGACCCGCCGGCGGGCCTCGGTGGCGACCTGGGCGTTCGGCAACGCCAATCGGTTCGACCTCGTCGCCCTGCCCAGGCTGGCCGGCGTCGAGCTGGACCGCTCGTACGTCGACCCGGCCTCGATCGACGAGGCCCCCCCGGCCGTCACGTCCGGCCCCGAGGCAACCGGAGGCTCGACCCCGGAGGTTCCCCGGCCCCTTCCTTTATATAGGGCGCTGGCCGTCGCGGGCCTGGCGGGGGCGGTCGCGGCGGGCCTGGCCTGGCGAGGCTGGGAGGGCCATCGGAGTCCCGAGATCCCGCCGGATCGATCCCCGGCGAATCAGGCCGAGGCCGAGCCGACCCTCAGCCCGGAAACGAGGGCCCGGATCGTCGCCGAGCTGGAGGCGCTGGCGGATCGGTTCGAGGCGTTCGAGGTCGGCCCGATCGGCGACCCGACCGCCCTGATGGGGCGGTTCTCGGCGAGGGTCCGGTATCGGGGGCCGACCCTCTCGACCGCCGAATTCGCCCGGCTCCGGGCCGAATCCGACCCCGACCGCGACCGGGCGCTGGCCTGGCACGAGCGGGTCAAGGACTTCGCCGACGACCGCCCCCTGCCCGACGACTTCGCCCGGCTCCCCCTGCCCCGCCAGCTCGACCGGCTCGCCCGGTCGTTCCACCTGGAGCCCCCGGCCCGGCCCGAGGACATCCCCGGGGTGTTGCTCGACGCCCTCTCGCGCGACGGGCCCGTCCGACCCACCCCCCTGGCCGCCCGCTACCCGGCGCTCAGCGACTACGCCCGGTTCCTGGGCCGGCTCCCCCGCCGAAATGACGGCGGTAGCCCGTAGCCAGTCGCGGGCGAAGAGATGACAATGGGAGCATGGACGCAACGGGCCGGCTCGACGGAGAGCCGGTCCCGGGATGCCGTCCGAAGCCGAGTGGTGATCGATCCGTGCCCGACCTCGAAGACCAGGACCGGAGTTGGAGCCGCGCCGCGAGCCGGTACGACGACCTGTTCCTCGACCCGTTCCGCCCGGGGGTCGAGAACCCGCTGCTGAACGCGATCCGGGCCATCCCCGACCCGGCCTCGAAGACGGTGGCCGACCTCGGGTGCGGGACCGGCCCGCTCTTGCCGCACCTGATCGGCCGGTTCGGGCGGGTGGTCGCCCTCGACTTCGCCCCGAAGATGGTCGAACTGGCCAAAAAGCGGCTCAAGGCGTCGGCCATCCCCGGGGGCGACCGGGTCGAGTTCGTGGTCCGGCCGATGGACCGGCTCGACGACTTCCGGGGGGCGTTCGACGTGGCCGTCGCGGTCAACTCGATCGTCATGCCCGACGTCCGCGACATCGACCGGACGCTGGCCGCCGTCCGCGCCAGCCTCCGGCCGGGTGGCGTGTTCCTGGGCATCATGCCGGCGATGGACGCGATCCATTACCATACGATGCTGCTGAACGACGAGGCCCTCGACCGCGGCCTCGACCCCGAGGAGGCCGAGCGGCACGCCACCTTCCAGGGCGAGCATCACTTCTACGAGTTCGCCTTCGGCCGGTTCGAATTCCAGGGTCTCCGCCAGAAGTTCTGGCAGCCCTTCGAGATCGAGCACCGGTTCGCCAAGGCCGGGTTCCCGAAGGTCGAGCTGGAGAAGGTCCTCTACCCCTGGGACGAGACCATCACCGGCGGCCCGACCTTCGCCGACTTCCCCCGGAGCTGGGACTGGTCATTCCGGGCCGTCGCCCCCTGATCCGACCCATCGACCATCCATCGGAGCCGACCTCATGGCCCCCGAACCCCGGACGCAGGAACAGTCGATCAAGGCGAGGAAGCGCGACCTCTTCGAGGACGACCCCGTCCTCGACGCCGGCCCCCGCCGGTCGTTCCAGGACTGCCTCAAGGAGACCCCCGGCGAGCCGCTCCCGGCCTGGATCAAGGCCGGGCTCTGGACCCTGGGCACGATCGTCATCCTCCTCCTCGTCGCCGCCCTGGCGACGATGGGAACCAAGAAGCCTAAAGCCAGCCATTCCAGGACGTTGAGCCCGATCGCCGCCCCTCGAAACGGCTGATCCAAGACGAACCCAACGGGCGAGCTGCGGGCCGGGTGCTTCGAGGTCGCGCGAAAACTCGAACCCAATCGCCAGGCTCCTCGTTCCCACGCTCCCGCGTGGGAATGCCGTCTTCGACGCTCCGCGTCGGCTTCGAGCCCGACCACGTCGATCGGCAGAGGACGCGGAGCGTCCCGGACGTCATTCCCACGTGGGAGCGTGAGAACGAGTTGGTCGGGTTGGCTTCGGGCAAAAACTCGAACCCAACCGCCGACCCGGCTCCGCGCCTAAACTCGAACCCAACCGCGCGGGATGCCGTCCCGATGCGAACCCCACCCGAGTCGGTCGGGTGGGCGAGCGGGAGCGAAACCCGCCGGAGACGGCCTCGCCGGGCCCTTGGTGGGTTTCGCTCCCGCTCACGGCTTTGCACATAAACGATCGCCGCTGAGACTTTTTATGGGATGATTGGGAGGGCAGGAAAATTAGAGATCTCAGATTTGATATCCCAGATCTCCTATTTCCACTAGACATCCATAAACGGTCTCAGCGGCGAGAGAAAAAGTGCAAAGCCCCCGCTCACCCACCCTACAAAAACACGAACCCAACCGCCCGCCTGAGGCACGTTCCAACGCGAAGCCAACCGCCCCCGCCAACTCGAACCCAACCGGACCATCCGCCATCACGATGCAAGTCCCCCGACGAGGGCCAGGACAGGACGGCCCGCGCGGGCCGTTCGCCCTTGATATTCACCACGGACGGGGGTCGACAAACACAGTCTTTGCCGGATTCTCCGAGATGGTCCCGGCCCCCGGGGCTGCCCGGCATCGGACCCCGACCTTCAGGGCGACGGGGGCGGCGCGAAGGCGCTCGGCGTGCCGATACCCTCGACCTTGCGGATCTCGATGTCGGCCGGGAACTTCGGGAACCGGCCTTCCTTGGCCTCGGGCTCGGCCGGCTTCGACGCCGCTGGCGCGATCTCGATGGGCCTGAGGGCGACCATCCGGTTGTGGATGGCGATGCCCTCCTCGCCGCGCCCCTGGCGGAAGTAGGCGATGCCGAGGTCTTCCAGGACCGACCTGAGCGTCTCGGTGTCGGGTCCCGGGGCCTCCTCCAGGAGCGTCAGCGAGCGTTCCAGGAGCGAAGCGGCCTCGGCGTCCCGGCCGCGTTTGAGGTCGGCCTGGGCCAGGGCGTTCAGATAGCGGACGATCTCGGGACGTTCCGACCCGTCGGCCTTTTCGAGGTCGCCCATCGTCCGTTCTACCAATGGGTCGGCCTCGGCGAAGCGCCCCTGGCCCATGTAAAGCGTCACCATCTTCCGGAGGACGCGGGCGAGGTCGGGGGTTCGGGCGTCCGAATGCCCCTCGCGGATGGCCAGCGCACGCTTCAACGCCCCCTCCACCTCGGGCAACATGCCCCGGGCGGCCTGGGTGTCGGCCAGGGCTTCGAGCGTCTCGGCCACGCTGAGGTCAGCCGGGCCGAAATCCCTCACGCGGATCGCCAGGGCACGCTCCAGGAGCGGCGCCGACTCGTCCGAGAAGCCATGCTCGCGGTAGTCCTTCGCCGCCAGCGTGAAGATCCTCGCGAGCCTCGGGTCCCCCGGCCCGAACCCCCGCTCGACGACGGCCATGAACCTCGCCGCCGGCGATTCGCCGCCGGACTCCCTCGCGCGCCGGGCCATCATCGCGGCCAGGCTCTGGACGTGGCCGGCCAGGTCGGGAGGGTCCGCCCCCGGCGGTGTCGCCGCGAGGAGCGCCAGCCCCCGGGCCACGGAAGACTCGCCCTCCTCGAATCGCCCCTGTGCGAAGTCCATGAAACCCAGCTTGATGATGGTCTCCGCGAGTTGGTCCTTCGGGGTCTTCGGGTCGCGCTCCCGGATCGCCAGGGCACGACGGAAGGATGCCGCGGCCTCGGCGAGCCGCCCCCCCTCGCCCCGGTAGAAGCCGAGGTTTTCGAGGATCTGCGCGATTTCGCCCCGCTCGGATCCGGGGACGGCCTCCATGAGGGCCAGCGACCGTTCCAGGAGGTCGGCCGCCTCGGAAACGCGCCCGGTCGCCGCGTAGAAGGTCGCCCGCTGTCCGAGGGCGTCGATCAGGTCTCTCCGGTCGGGGCCCGGGGATGACTCCGCGATCCCGAGCGCGCGTTCGGACAGTCCTTCGGCCTCCGCGCGATCCCCGTTCTTGAAGATGAGGAGGCAGGCCAGCCCGTCGAGGATCGCGATCCGTTCCGAGTGGGGAGGGCCCGGGTCTCGCTCGGCGATGGCCAGGGCCCGGCGGGCGATCGGCTCGGCCTCGTCGAACCGACCTCGGGCGCCGAGGGAACCCGAGAGGAACCGGAGGGTCCGGACCAGGGCCCGATGGTCCGGCCCGTAAAACTTCTCCCGGACCGCCAGCGCCTTGCGGGCCAGGGTTTCCTCCTCGTCGAAACGACCCGCCTTCGACGCCTTCTCGGCGGCCTCCAGCAGGGCCGAGCCGACGTTGGGCGTCCCCGCGCGATGGATCGCCAGCGGGAGCACACGAGGGATGCGACCAGCCGGAGCGACCAGCCCGACCGCGAGCACCAGGTCGGCCGTCGCCCAGGCGGCCACGGCCAGCACCAGCCATTTCGTCCATCGACCCGCCATCGGCCGTCCTCCCGCCGGGCCTTTCTTTCGGAGGGCGGTCGGGCGGGCCCGGTCGGGCCGCACAGGTCCCCTCGCGCGATCGGCGGCCCGGCGGGCGGAGGTTTACCGAAATATTGAGAAAAGGGCCATGTCGATCGCCGGTGGAATCAACCCGAGTTGGCGCGATCGTCCGAGCGTCGTAGGCTGAAGCGAGAGATTCCGGAGGAGATCCAGGAGCCGGCCATGACGACCGTCACCCTCGAAGAGGCGCAGGCGCAGTTGACCCGGTTGATCGAAAACCTCGGGCCGGGCGACGTCATCACCATCACCCGCGATGACAAGCCCCTCGCCCGGCTGATGGGGGCCGAGGGACCCCCGAAAGCGCCCCGGAAGCTGGGCACGCTCCGGGGGACCGTGTTGTCCGTCGCCCCGGATTTCGACGCCCCGCTGGATGATTTCCGGGAGTACATGGAGTGAGGGGGCTGATCGACGCCCATACGCTCCTCTGGGCTGTCGACGATCCATCGAAGCTCGGCCCGGCGGCAATGGCGGACTTGCAAGATCCCGGCAATGAGCTGTTAGTGAGCGCGGGGACCATCTGGGAGATGGCCATCAAGGTCGGTCTGGGCAAATTGGCGCTCTCCTGGCCCTATCGGCCCTGGATCGAACGGGCGCTGACCGATCTGGGGGCGATCATCCTGCCGATCGGCGTGGCCCATGCCGACGCACAGGCGAAGCTACCCCATCATCACCGAGATCCGTTCGATCGCCTCTTGATCGCGCAAGCCCTCGTCGAAGGCATGACGATCATCGGAAATGATGGCTAGTTCGACGCCTACGGCGTCACTCGGGTCTGGTGAAGCCCGGCACGCGCGGCCCCTCGATCTTGATGATGTACGACGGGTGCCTCGGGGCCTCGGCGCCGGCGTCTTCCCAGCCGTAGGCGTGGGGGCCGTGGTGCCAGAGGCGGATCGAGGTGTCGGCCAGGGGGGTGATGCCCATCTGGCGGAGGCGGAAGCTGAAGGCCCAGTCCTCGCCCAGGTAATGGTGCGAGCCGTCGGGCATCGGGGCCGCCATCGGCATGAAGAAGGGCCAGTCTCGCCGGCCCCAGGTGGCGTTGCAGGCGGGCAGGCCCAGCTCGTCGATCATCCGCCGGAGCACCTCGGCCTTGATCCGCAAGAACCCGCCGGCGGCATATTTGAGCGGATACGGGCCGGGGCTCGCCTCGCCGAACGTGACCTCATTGATGCCGTCGTCGAAGACGCTGGCCAGTGCCCTCTGCCGCTTCTTGGCGTAGACGCCGGAGACGACCGGCTCGGGCCCGGCCAGCAGGCGAAGGGCGTCGGACGGGTCGAAACCGAGGTCGGCGTCGATGAACAGGATCGACTCGGCCCCCGCGTTCAGGGCGTCGGAGATGAGCATGTTGCGCGCGACGTCGATCTGAGGGCAGCCCTCCGACCGGACCACCCGGACCCCCGCCGCCTCCAGCTTGCGGAGCGACTCCTCGCACGGGCGGTCGATCGTGCTGAAGAACGGCACCAGCACGACGGATTTCGACCGGCCGGGGGGTGACGTGATGCGCGGGGATGAGTTGGGCTGGAGGGCCCGGAGGATGTCGAGGAAGGGGGGTGTTTGAGGTCTGAGGGCCGCGACCACATCCGTCGTCCCCCCACCCCAACCCTCCCCCGCAAGGGGGGAGGGGGCCAGAGAAGACCCCTCACCCCAACCCTCTCCCGCAAGGGGAGAGGGGGCCAGAGAAGACCCCTCACCCCAACCCTCTCCCGCAAGGGGAGAGGGGGCCAGAGAAGACCCCTCGCCCCGACCCGCTCCCGCGAGAGGAGCGGGGGCCGGAGCGGAGGGCATGCTATCCCAGAGCCGGGCGATGGCCTCGACCCAGGGGGCGACCTCGGCGGGCGTCGGGAGTGTCTTCGTCGCGGGCGTGATCCGGCCGGGGATCGATAGCGAGGCGCCGAGGCCGGCCTGGACCTCGGGAAATTGGCCCCGGTCGGAGGCGACGGCGGGGATGCCGTTGGCGATCGCCTCGGCGAGCCGGCGCGGGGAGGCGTCCCAGGCGAGCGTCGGCACGATCGCCAGGCGGGCGAGCCGCCAGTGGTCGCGGGGGGACGCGGTGCGCTCCATCAGGGAGACATTCCCCCGGGCGAAGACGTCGATCCCGGAGCCCGCCAGCGTCGCACCGCTGCCCCTCGTGCCGACGATCAGGATCGGGATGTCGGGCCGGAGCCGGCCCAACTCGTCGGCGATCCGGGCGAAGACATACGCGCCATTCTCGGCCGAGGGGTCGACGAACGTCGCGAACCGGGGCTCGGGGCGGTCGACGAGCGCGCGGGCGGGGTCGACCAGCGTCGGCACGACCGAACAGCGCAGGCCGAAAGCCTCGGCGTGATAATCGGCCGCGAACCGCGAGGGGACGAGCACGGCGTCGGCGTGCTCGAACGCGCCCGGAGACCTCGCGCGGAGGTCGTGGAGCGAGACGGCCGTCGCCGCGCCCCTCGCCCTGGCCCTCGCCAGGGCCTCGCCCGCCGCCCGGCCCGCACCCGCGACGATCACCCGGTCCGGCGCGAGCCGGTCCATTGAGGCGTCGAGGAGCCGGAGGAACGCCTCGCGACCGGCGGCGTCCGGAGTCGGGTGGAGCGTGACGAGCAGGCCGTCGACCGTCAGCCGGGCCTCGGGCCGATCCGGAGAATCGGGCCGGCCGCCGGCCAGGACCTCGACAAAGGCGCCGGCCTTCCGGGCGGCCTGGGCGAGCCCCCGGGCGCAGGCGGCGGCCTCGGTGTCCTCGACGAAGCCATCGGGGGCGACGATCAGGAGTTTCATGCGGGTTGGCCTCGACGATCCCCGTTTCGTCCATCGTCTCATCGATCGGTAGTCCTGCACGATCTTGGCACGGTTTGCCGGGCGTTTTATGCTGAATGAGATTGCCTTGAGTCAAATCTCGGCCCCTCTTCATCCAGGGCTCGG
>JAJYDH010000518.1 GCA_021777685.1 Planctomycetota bacterium
GGTGATCCTCGGCTCGCTGATCGGCTCGGGCGACCTCCCCGTGCCGGTGCCGGTCCTCGGCGTCCGCCGCCAGCCGGTCGACCCGCGGATGTAACCCGCTTCATGGCCGATGGCCGATGATCGATGACCGATGATCGACGGTCCCCGACCTCGATCATCGGTCATCGGCCATGTCAGGCGGATTCGACCCCGACAATTCCCCCTCACCCTCGCCCTCCACCCTTCGCGGGAGCACGGACAGTGGCCGCCCAACGCAAGACCTCGCCGATGGACCATCCGATGGTCCTCACGCTGTTCATCTTCGCCATCATCGCCTTCATGTATCTGTCGGCCGAGGTGCTCAAGCCGGTCGCCCTGGCGATCCTCCTGAGCTTCGCCCTGGTGCCGATCTCCCGGCTGTTCGAGCGGATCGGCGTGCCCCGGGTGCCGGCGGTGGTCGTCACCGTGCTGGTGGTCCTGGGCGGGCTCGCGTTCGTCGGCTACGAGGTCGGCCAGCAGTTGAACAGCCTGGCCGACCGGCTGCCCGAGTATGAAGAGAACATCAACCGCAAGATCCAGGGGATGAGGCCGACCGAGGCCAACGCGATCACCAAGGCGCAGAAGGTCGCCGTCGACGTGAGCAAGACGCTCCAGCCGAACACGCATGCCGACGTCCAGGAGGTCCGGGTCGTCTCCGACCCCGACTTCGGCGCCCAGGTGGAGAAGATGGCCGGCCCCTATCTCGAAGGGCTCGGCTCGGCCTTCATCATCCTGATCCTCCTGCTCTACCTGATGATCAACCGCGAGAACATGAGCGACCGGCTGATCCGGGTCTTCGGCCACGGCAAGATCAGCCTGACGACCCGGACGATCGAGGAGGTCGGCCGGCGGATCAGCAAGTACCTGGTGATGTTCGCCGCGGTCAACTCGACCTTCGGCCTGATCGTCGGCCTGGGCCTCTGGGCGATCGGCGTCCCTTACGCGCTGCTCTGGGGGTTCCTGGCCGGCGCGCTGCGGTTCATCCCCTACGCCGGGGCGGCGACGGCGTTCGCCCTGCCGATGCTGTTCACGATCGCGACCGAGGAGTCGTGGACCAAGCCGCTGGAGGTCGTCGCGCTCTACGCGGTGCTGGAGCTGGCGGCGAACATGGTCCTGGAGCCGATGATCTACGGCCGGACGACCGGGGTCTCGGCGCTGGCGCTGCTCGTCTCGGCGATGTTCTGGACCTGGCTCTGGGGCGGGGTCGGGCTGCTGCTGTCGACCCCGATGACGGTCTGCCTGGCGGTCCTGGGCAAGTATGTGCCCAGCCTGGGCTTCTTCGCCACGTTCCTTCGCGAGGAGGTCGACCTCGACCCCGGCGTCCGGTTCTACCAACGACTCCTGGCGATGGACCAGGACGGCGCCTCGGCGGTGATCGACTCGGTCCTCAAGAAGATGCCCCGGGCCGAGGTCTTCGACAAGGTGCTCATCCCCACCCTGTCGATGGCCGAGCGCGACTTCGCCCGGGGGGACATCGACGAGCGCGAGCAGGCATTCATCCTCCGGGTGACGGCCGACGTCCTCGACGACCTCGAAGGGGAGCCCGAGATCACCCTCGCCTCGCTCTCGACCGCGGCCGAGGCCGAGGCGGCCTCGGCGGAGCGGGCCGGTGACGGCGTGGCCGGGCCGGCGGCGCCCGTCCCGCCGAAGGTCCTCGCCCTCCCGGCCAACGACGCCACCGACGTCCTCGCCCTGAGGCTGCTGGCGCACCTGGTCGAGCCCGCGAGGGTGCCGCTGACCATCGTCGAGGAGGTCGAGGCCCCCTTGAAGGCCCTCGAGCGGATCACCGCCGAGTCGCCCGACCTGGTCCTGATCTCGCACCTGCCGCCCGACGGCCTGACCGCCGCCCGCTACCTCGTCCGGAGGATCAGGGCGCAGCATCCCCGCCTGCCGATCGCGGTCGGCCGGTGGGACGAGGGCAAGGAGGCCGAGACGTCCATCGAACGGCTGAGCGCCGCCGGCGCCTCGACCACCCTCGGCAGCCTGGCCGAGGCCCGGGATTACCTCGTCGGCCTGGCCAAACCGAAGGCCGAATCCGCCGAGAAGGCCGCCGAGATCCTCGAACCGGCGAGGGCCTGAGGCCCGACGCCCGGGGTCTCGGATCTGAGATTTCAGATCCGAGATCTGAAATCCAATCATCAACGCCCGGCCGACGCCCGATCGCTACCGACGGGCCTCGGCCGGGCGTCCCTCATTTTCGGCCGAGGGACCGCCGGGACGGATTCCGGCCGAGGCTCGTAGGGGAACCGCTCCTTGAGCGAGAGGATCGACCGTTCCAGGTAGCGATACGACAGCGAGGCCGCCACGAACGTCAGCGCGATCTTGGCCACCCACATCGTCCAGGGCTCATTCTGCTGAATCCAGTAGCCGCCGACCAGCCAGTAGATCGGCAGGTGATAGAGGTACATCCCGTAGCTGATCTCGCCCAGGTAGGTCAGCTCGCGCATCCGCAAGGGGGCCAGGAACCACCGGCCGGCGTTGGTCGCGACGAACCCGACGATCCCGAAGTGGATCGCGTAGAACGCGAAGTTCTGGAGCGAGTCCCGCCAGACCATCCACGACCGCTGCCAGTCCGACACCGGCACCGTGTAGTACCACCGGACATACGCGAAGCCCAGCACGCCCGAGATCGCGAAGAAGGCCGAGAACGCCGACCGACGCCGCTCGACCCGGACCCCGTCTTCGAGCAGCGCCGCGATCAGGGCGCCGAAGGCGAAGGCGCCGAAGACGTTGAACAAGATCCACATGTCATACCCCAGCGTCTTGAACCAGACGCCGAACCCGAGGATCGCCAGCGCCATCGCGGCCACCCGCCTGGGTTTGAATAACGCGATCGCCAGCGGCCAGAGCAGGTAGAATTGCTCCTCGATCGCCAGGGGCCACGAGTGGTCGAACGCCTGGACCGGCGGGCTCGGCGTCGGCAGGATCTTGGTCAGGACCGGCCAGTGCCAGGTGTGCTGGGTGAACGTCAGGTAGTAGGGCAGCCCTCGGAGCGAGGGGGGGGGTCGGCAAGTTCTGCTGGAGCACGACCAGGAAGGCCAGCGTCAGGTAATAGACCGGTCAGATCCGCAAGACCCGCCGGGCGTAGAAGGCCCGGAAGAAGTTCGGCGAGTCAACGTGCCCGATCGCGATCTTCGTGATCAGGAACCCCGAGAGCACCAGGAACAGGTGGACCCCGGTCATCCCGAAATGCGTCCACCCCTCGTCCGCCCGGAGGTGGAACAGCAGGACGCCCAGCGCGACCAGCCCCCGGAGGGCGTCGAACTCGGACACTCGGCGCATCGCGAGGGCTCCCCTTCCCCGGGTCGACCGCGTCCGACCCGTCTTCCTCACTCTCCCGGAGGGAATGGGGGCGGATTGATGTCGGCGATTTCCGCGGAATGGTCCCGATCCGCCCGCGCGGATCAGGATATTTCGGGGCGGCCCGGCTGGGCGTCGGGGAAATCTCCGGCGGGTCGTGGGCCGACCCACGAGAACAGGCGGATCGGCGTCCCGTCCGGATCGGCCAGCCGGGCCTCGCGGTATCCCTCGGCGCTCTCGGTCACCTCGCCGACCTCGACCCCCTGCCCCGCCAGCCGGGCGCGCTCCGCTTCGATGTCCGCGACCTGGAAGATCAGCCGGACCGCCCCCCGATCCGCCGAGGCTGGGCCCTCCTTCAACGCCACCCGCCCCGAACCCGCCTCAAGCAGCACGAACCGGCCCCCGGGATCGTCGAGCGCCGGCCGGAGCCCCAGGACGTCGACATACCACCGGGCCGCCCTCGCCAGGTCGGCGACGCGGACCTCGACCATGAACAGCCCGATCGGCGGGTCGGAAGGGCGACTCATGGTCCCATTGTGCCGGAAATCCTCCCATCTGCTCAATCCTCGCTCGCCCGCCGCTTGACGACGGTCGGCACGTCCCGCGAGGGCTTCCAGAACGCCGGGTCGTTGCTGTGAGCGGCCAGGAGCTTCGACACGCGGTCGTGATCGGCGATGACGAGGAGCTCATCGCCGTGCCCTTGCTTGACGTGGCCAGTCACCTCCTTGAATTCCTCGCGAACCACGTCGCGGAGCGCGGAGGGCCTGGCCGGGATCAACTGGAGGCGGAAATAGGACTTCGAGAGGTGGCCGTCGAACTCCTTGCGGACCCTCTGCGGGGTGCCGATCGACATGCCGTCGGAGCGGACCATCTCCAGCTTGTAGAGGAGGTGGGGGTCCTGGCCGTCCGGTCGAGGGGCCCGGTCGGGCGTGAGGTCGAGGTAGTCTTCCTGGGCCTTGATGTGGACCAGGACGCCCCGGTACGCCTCCGCATCCTTGTCCTTGCGAATCCGGGTCATCCTGACTTCGTCGGGCTTCTCGCCCTTCTCGACCCGCCAGACCACCCGCCTCCAGGTCTCCTCCTTCCACTCGCCCGGGAGGTCGCCGGCCTC
>JAJYDH010000519.1 GCA_021777685.1 Planctomycetota bacterium
CTGGACGTTCCCCTCGCTGATGTCCTGATCGCCGAAGCAGAGGATCTCGAGCGAGTGGTTCCCGTCCTCGACCTTCGCCAGCTCGCGGGTCAGGTATTCGACGTGGACCCCCGCGCCCCCGTAAATGTAGGGGGGATACTCGTTCGTCAGGATCGCGATCCGCATCGAGAGGGCCTCCAATCCGGCGAGGGCCGTCCGAGGGGCGAGGGAGACCGCCCGCTCGATGACGAGCCCGATGGCCTCGCAAATTTAAAGGGCCCCGCGAGATCCGTCAAACCCCCTGGCCCGCGAGTTCATGCCTGGGGCGGACCTGAAACGCACTGGCGTTTACACCGGGCCTCGATTCCGGTAAATAGCCGGACGACCGTGGGAGGGGTTCGCGAGGGCGACCGCCCCGACGCTCGGGGGTCCATCCGGGTTTTTCGGCCGGTATTTGTGGTCCGCGGCGGGACGTGGCACAATAGCCGGTGTCGCACAGCCCGGGCTTTCGAGCGGCCAGGACCTCCTCGACGGAGAAGACCACTGATGACGGATTCGGGATCGACTCGACGGACGTTCCTGTTCAAGGCGGCGACCACGGCGGCGGCGGTCTCGGCCGCCTCGCGGATCGACATCGCCGACCACGCCTACGCGGGCGCCGGCGACTCGCTCCGGATCGGCCTGATCGGCTGCGGAGGGCGCGGGACCGGGGCGGCCGAGCAGGCGCTGACCGCCGACCGGGGCAATGCGCTGGTCGCGATGGGCGACGCCTTCGGGAACCAGATTGAATCGAGCCTCTCGGCCCTCAAGGGCTCCGGCGCCCCCGGCCTGGCCGAGCGGGTCGACGTCCCCCCCGAGCGGCGATTCGTCGGCTTCGACGCCTACAAGCACGTCATCGACGAGTGCGACATCGTCCTGCTCGCCACCCCGCCGGGGTTCCGGCCGATCCACTTCGCCTACGCCGTCGAGAAGAAGAAGCACGCCTTCGTCGAGAAGCCGATGGCCGTCGACGGCCCCGGCCTCCGGATGTTCATGGACGCCGCCAAGAAGTCCAAGGAGCTGGGGCTCTCGGTCGTCAACGGCTTCTGCTGGCGGTATTACGCCCCCCGGCGAGAGCTGATGGCCCGCGTCCACGGCGGCGACATCGGCGCGATCAGCACCATCGAGACCACCTACAACTCCCAGGGGGTCTGGGACCCGCGCCGGACCCGCGAGCAGTGCAAGTCCGAGATGGAATACCAGATGCGGAACTGGTATTACTACTCCTGGCTCAGCGGCGACCACATCGTCGAGCAGGCCGTGCACGGCATCGACACGATGGCCTGGGCGATGAACGACGTCCCGCCCGAGCGCTGCTGGGGCGTGGGCGGCCGGCAGGTCCGGACCGAGCCGAAGTACGGCAACATCTACGACCACTTCTCGGTCGTCTACGAGTACCCCGACGACGTCCGGGGCTACCACCAGTGCCGCCACTGGGCCAACACCCCGGCCCGGGTCGCCGACTTCATCCAGGGCACCAAGGGCCGCGCCGACGTCTTCGGCAAGAAGATCTCCGGCCCCAGCAAGTGGCGCTATCGGGCCGACGACAACGCCCCGCCCCTGGACATGTACCAGTCCGAGCACAACGAGATGTTCGCCGCGCTCCGCGACGGCAAGCCGATCAACAACGCCGAGAAGGCCGCCTCCAGCACCCTCCTGGCCCTGATGGGCCGGATGGCCGCCTACACCGGCGAGGTCATCACCTGGGACAAGGCGATGAACTCCCAGGAGAGCCTCGTCCCCGCCTCCTTCGACTGGAACGACGACCTTCCCAGGAGGCCCGTCCCGGTCCCTGGCGTCACCAAGTTCACATGATCGCGTCAGGACGATAAAACCCACCCGAGCCGACCCGTCGCCTCCGCCCGGGGCGTCGGATCGGTCGGGCCCTTTCCGACGCGGACCTCCGCGCTCCCACCCCGACGGCCTCCGGCGCCCGATCCCGCCTCCCGGAGGCTTTCCGCTTCCTCAGACCCCGACACAGGAATGGGTTAATACGCCCTCGGCGTTCGCGCGCCCGCCGCGAGATTCCATCCGTTGCCCGATACCGGGGCGGGGCGGGATTGTTAAATGGGGGTGAGCTTGGGAAACCTTGGGCGCTCCTAATGTGGCCTCAGGGCAACATCCGTCCCGAAAAGACGTGATGTTTTGCATCGGAAGATATTTTTCTGGCCGTCACGAGACGACATCCTGTAGGGTATGAACTCGGCCGGCGGGCGAAATCCTCGGGCAGCACGATCGACCCTCTCGTCGTCCCGATCCGCTCGCCCACCTTCCTCCTCGGCGGCTGCACACCCATGACCACCTTGCCCTCGGCATACCAGTTCCTGACGGCTCCGAAGCCCTCCGACGTCTCGGCCCGCCGGGAGGGACTCGACCTCGGCCCGATCGAGCCGTCCCGGGCGGCGCGGTCGGCGGTCAAGCGGGCGATGGACGTGGCGGGCGCCCTCGGGGGCCTGATCTTCCTGGCGCCGGTGCTGGCGCTGGTGGCCCTGGTAATCCGGCTCGACTCGCGGGGGCCGATCCTGTTCCGCCAGCCGAGGATCGGGCTGGGGGGCCGGGTCTTCCTCTGCCTGAAGTTCCGGACGATGGTCCCCGATGCCGAGGACCGGATCCGCGACCTGGAGGCCCGGAACGAGTCGACCTGCGGGATTCTCTTCAAAATTAAGGACGACCCCCGGGTCACGCCGCTGGGCCGGTTCCTCCGCCGGACCAGCCTGGACGAGCTGCCCCAGCTCTGGAACGTCCTGGCCGGCGAGATGAGCCTGGTCGGCCCCAGGCCGCTCCAACTCCGCGACAGCGAGAAACTGGCCAATCTCAACCTCGACGGCTACGTCCGGCGGCTCTCGGTCCCGCCCGGCGTCTCCGGCCCCTGGCAGGTCTCCGGCCGGAGCGACCTGGACAGCCACCGGATGCTCGGGCTCGACCTGGATTACGTCGAGAACTGGTCGATCGCCACCGACCTCCAGATCCTGGCCCGGACGATCGTCGTGGTCCTCGCCGGCCGGGGCGCCTGCTGAGCGGCCG
Organism: Planctomycetota bacterium; assembly: GCA_021777685.1. GTDB lineage: Bacteria > Planctomycetota > Planctomycetia > Isosphaerales > Isosphaeraceae > Tundrisphaera. The sequence goes on from JAJYDH010000519.1 coordinate 3,043, forward strand.
ATGGGCCGTCGCCGGGCGTCGGTGACTTTGCACACAAACGGTTGCCGCTGAGACTGTTTATGGGGCTATTGGGAGGGCGGGAAAATTAGAGATCTCGGATTTGATATCTCAGATCTCCTATTTCCACTTGACATCCATAAACCATCTCAAAGACGAGAGAAAAAGAGCAAAGCCGGCGTCAGTAGACGTCCCGGCGATAGCGGCCGTCGATCGAGAGTTTGGCGACGTAGGCGTTCGCGGCCTCGTCGGTCAACGCGCCGTGATCCTTGACGACCCGGCGGAGGGCCAGGTCGACGTCGGCGGCCATCCGCTTGGCGTCGCCGCAGACGAAGAAGTGGCCCCCCTCCTGGAGCCACGCGTAAAGTTCCTTGCCGTTCTCGACGATCCGGTCCTGGACGTAGACCTTGCGGTCCTGGTCCCGGCTGAACGCGGTGTCGAGCCGGGTCAGGACGCCTCGGGCCTTGAGGTCGGCCAGTTCCTCCTCGTAGAGGAAGTCGTACCGGCCCCGCTGGTCGCCGAAGAAGAGCCAGTTCTTCCCCTTCGCCCCGATCGCGTCGCGCTCGTGGAGGAAGGCCCGGAACGGGGCGATCCCGGTCCCTGGGCCGACCATGATCGCCGGGGCGCCCGGGTCGGCGGGGATGGTGAACCCGTGCGACTTCTGGACGAACACCCGGAGCGGCCCGCCGACGGCCACCCGGTCGGCCAGCATCGTCGAGGCGACCCCCTTCCGGCCCCGCTCGTTGTACTCGTAGACCACCTTACGGACGGTCAGGTGGACCTGGCCGGCATGCCGCCTCGGCGAGCTGGAGATCGAGTAGAGCCTCGGCTTGAGGTCCGCGAGCGCCAGGACGAACAGGGCGGGGTCGGGCCGGGCCGAGGGGAATTTCCGGAGCAGGTCGAAGACGTGGAACCCGGCGATCGGGGCGTCGTCGTCGATCAGGGCCCGGAGCTGGTCGGCCTCGGCCGGGTCGGTCGCGGTCTCCGAGAGGAGGACGATCAGGTCCTCGTTGACCTCGCTCAGGCAGCAGAGCCGGTCGAGGGCCTCGCGGAGCGTGCCCTTAGCGCCGCCCTGGGTCTCGACCGGCTCGTCCCCCGAGGCCCCGAGGGCCCGGATGATCTCGCCGAGGTGCTCGTCGCAGTTGGTCGGGAAGATCCCCAGCGAGTCGCCGACCTCGTAGCTCGGGCCGTCCGGGCTCAGGTCGATCTCGACGTGATGAGTGGCCTTGTCCGAGCCCGGCCGGTTCAAGTTGACGGTCTTCAGGAGCCTGGCCGTGTACGGGTTCTTCCGCGACCAGCCCGATTCGGCCGGCTTGCCGTTCGGGGCCGCGACGCCGCTAACCGTGGGCTTGCCGTCGGCCTCGGCGGCGGGCTCCTTGACCAG
>JAJYDH010000520.1 GCA_021777685.1 Planctomycetota bacterium
GGCGCCGAGGGGCGAGGCCTGCACTCCCGCGGCCCAGACGACCGTCCGGGCCTGGATTCGAGTCTCACCCACGACGACGCCCTCGGCATCGACCCGGGTCACGGCTCGACCGGTCGAGACCTCGACCCCGAGCGCGGCGAGCTGCTCCCGCGCGCGCTCGGAGGAGGCCGCCGACATCGCCGGCAAGAGGCGCGGACCGGCCTCGAGGAGCAGGATTCGCGCCAGCCTCGGGTGGATCTCCAGCCGGGGGACCGGCTTGAGGTCGGTCAGCCTGGCGACCATGCGTGTCTGGGCGCCGGAGTTGTAGTGCTCCTTGTACCGGCCGGTGATGAACCAGATCGGGAAGTCGTCGTCGGGCTCCTCGCCGGCCGGCCGGTGGTCGACGGCGATGAACCGGGCCTTGCCGTCGGGATGATGGAAGCGGTCGGCGAACAGGCGAGGGGTCCCCGGATGGTCGTCCGAGGGGCAGGGCCAGAAGACGCCGTCGGACTCGTCGATCTTCGCGTAGGAGATCCCCGAATAATCCGCCTTCCCGCCCGCCGACGCCCGCCGGAGCTCGTCGAAGACCTCGGCCGACGACCCGAAGGCGAAGTGATGCCCGGCGCCCAGGCGGTCGGCCAGCTCTCGGAGGATCTCGACGTCGCCCTTGACCCCCTCGGGCGGCTCGACGGCCGGCCGTCGGAGGATCACCCGGCCTTCGAGGTTCGTCATCGTCCCCTCTTCCTCGGCCCATTGCCGGATCGGCAGGACCACGTGGGCCAGCCGCGCCGTCTCGTTGAGGAAGGCGTCGGCGACGACCAGGAGGTCGAGCGACTTCACCCGGCCCGCGATCCGCCCGGCCCGAGGGGAGCCCACGACCACGTTCGAGCCGAAGACCAGCAGGGCCCGGATGCCGCCGTCGGGGCCGAGCGAGTCGAGCAGCTCGAACGCGCTCCTGCCCTTGCCCGGCAGGCTCGAAGGCTCGACGCCCCAGACCTTCGCGACGGCCTCGCGGTGCTCGGGGACCTCGATCAGCCGATAGCCGGGGAGCTGGTCGGCCTTCTGGCCGTGCTCGCGCCCGCCCTGGCCGTTCCCCTGGCCGGTCAGGCAGCCGTAGCCGCTGAATGGCTTGCCGACCTTGCCCAGCGCCAGCATCAGGTTGATCTGGGCGAGGACCGAGTCGACCCCCTTCGACTGCTGTTCCGGGCCTCGGCCCGAGAGGATCATCGAGCCCCCTTCGGCCGCGATCAGGTGGAGAGCCCGCCGCATGGCCTCGACCGAGACGCCCGTAATCGGCTCGACCCGGGCCGGGTGGTACTGCAGGGCGGCCCGCCGGACCTCCTCGAAGCCGACGGTCCGGGCCTTGATGTACGCCTCGTCGATCAGCCCTTCCTCGATGGCCAGGTAGAGCAGGCCGTTGGCCAGGGCCAGGTCGCTCCCGGGGGTGGGCTGGAGGTGGATCGTCGCCCGGCGAGCCGTCTCGGTCTTGCGGGGGTCGACGACGATCAGGGCCCCGCCCCGGTCGCGCTGCTCGTCGAACCACTGCATGATCGGCGGCAGGGTGTCGGCGCAGTTCGAGCCCCAGAGCAGGACGGTCCTCGCCCGGGCGATGTCGGCGACCGGGAACGGCAGGCCGCGGTCGATCCCGAACGCCTTGTTCTGGGCGGCGGCGGCCGACGACATGCAGTAGCGGCCGTTGTAGTCGATGTACGGCGTGCCGAGCGCCAGCCGGGCGAACTTGCCGAGCAGGTATGCCTTCTCGTTGGTCAGGCCGCCGCTGCCGAAGGCGGCCAGGGCCTCGGCGCCATATCGTTCCTTGATCCGGGTCAGACGGGACGCGATCTCGTCGAACGCCTCATCCCAGGACGCCTCGCGAAGCTCACCGTCCTCGCCCCGGATCAGGGGGGAGCGGAGCCGGGCGTCGTGGTCGAGGAGTGCGGCGGAGGTGAACCCCTTGATGCACATCTGCCCGTTGTTGACCGGGAAGGCGGGGTCGGCGCTGATCTCGGGCGCCTCGCCCGGCCCGAGCCGGATCAGCATCCCGCACTGGAACGCGCAGTAAGGGCAGTGGGTCCGGGTCGTCGCCGACGCCTCGGCGACCGGCGGCGACTCGATCAGCGGGGCGGCCGGGTTCACGGATGTCGGTCCTCGGCCTGCGGGATTCTCGCCCTCAGGATGATTAGACAACTCGAATCCCGTGCCGCGAACGCCGAGGTCGCGTCCGTCGTTCCTTAATGCCTCGATTTCAAAGAGGTTCGGTCGAATCGGCCGGATCGGGCGCCGCGCCCGGGACCGGCAACCGTGCTCTATTGTTAGGCAGATCGACCCTCCCGATCCCGGACCGCCCGCCGCGCGGTCCCCAAATTGGGAGAGGCGTCGGATCGGCCGGCCCGGTCCTTCAAATCGCCGAGAGCCGGTCGGCCAGGGCGGTCGCCCCCCACTCCTGATAGCCCTCGATGGCCGCCTGGAGCGCCGCGCCGGCGTCGTGGCCGAGCCGGGCGAGGTGGCGGGCCTCCAGCTCCCGGGCGAGGGCGGCGTGCTGGAGGAACCGGGCGGCCGAGGCGGAGCGGGCGGCCTCGTCGTAGAGCCGGAGGGCGTCCTCGCGGCGCTCGACGCGCGCGATATCGGCCTCGACGAGCAGGGCCTTGTGGGCGAAGTTGGCCGGGCAGTCGGCCGACCAGCGGCGGAGGGTGACGAGGGCCCCTCGGGCCGCCTCGATCGCCGCGAGTCGCCTCGGCTCCGGCTCGCCCGGGGCGGTCGCCAGCAGGGCGAGGGCCCGGAAGAAGCCGAGCTCGACCTCGGCGGGCTGGCGGGCGAACGACTCCCAGACGTCCCGCGCCCGCTCGGCGGCGACCAGCGCCTGGCGGTGCTCGCCCCGGTAGTAATGCAGCTTGAGCCTGGCGACGTGGTAGTAGCCGACCTGGTTGATGTTGGTCGTCCGGCAGATGAACGAGAGGTCGCGGGCCTCGTCGAACGCGTCGTCGGTCAGGCTGGTCGGCCCCCGGGTCCGGCCGGCGAGGGCCCGGGCGAGCTGGCGTTCGAGCACGCAGTGGAACCGGGCGACCAGGACCCGCCGGCCGATCAGGGCCAGGCGAGCCTCGGCCTCGCGGGCCACCCGGTCGAGCGGCTCGCCCGAGGCGGCCAGCATCGTGACGTAGGCCGCGTGGTTGTAGCAGCCGTAGAGGACGTTGCCCGAGGCCAGGCCCGCCCTCGCCCCCCGGTCGCAGCCGGCCAGGATCTCGCGGATCGGGGCGACCCAGTGGTCCACGAACCAGCCGTTGAGGAAGCTCACGTCGGCCAGTTGCGTCCCGCCGCCCCGGCGGTCGAGCTCGGCCGCCAGCCCGGCGTACTCGCGGGCCGTCCTCGCGTCGTCGAGGACCATCCGCTCGACGATGGCGTACATCGCGAAGACGGTCGGGGATCGCGGCCCGAGGCCGTGGGCCAGGGTCAGGGTCAGGTTCTTCGAGGCCATCAGCGCGAACAGGCCGATCTGATTGCAGATGAAGGCGGGGGGCTGGATGGTCAGCATCAGGCCGATGGCCCGGTCGACCTCGGGGCTGTCCGAGGCCGGCAGCCCGAGCAGCTCGCCCGGCCTCCGCCCGCCCAGGGCCCGGGCGATCAGGCCCATCTCGACGGTCATCGCCCGGGCGATCTCGGCCGGCCCCTCGGGCAGGTCGACCCCCAGGAGCCGGGCGGCGGCCCGGCCGAACTCGACCGCCTCGGCCGTCAGGCCGGAGTTCACCGCCTGGCCAATCGACGCGTCGAGGTGCCCGATCGCCCGGGCGACCGCGTCGGGCTCGGCCGCCCGGTCGCCGATCGAGCGGTACCAGTGGTGGGCGAGCGTGGCCGAGTGCCTCCCTCGCCCGTCCCCGCCGGCGTGCCGGGCCTCCAGCGCATGAGCGACGGCGCGGTGCAGGGCCCTCCGCCGGGGCGGGGGGATCTGCTCGTAGGCGACCTCGCGGATCTTGTCGTGCGCGAACCGGAACTGGCCGTCGCGGCTCTCCTCCAGCACCTGGGCCACCAGCAGGGCCTCGACCGCCGCCATCATCTGCGGCTCGCCCAGCAGCTCGACCGCCTCGATCATGTCGGCGTCGATCTCCCGGCCGAAGACGGCGGCCAGCTCCAGGAGCCGGCGGGAGTCGTCCGAGAGGCCCGAGAGCCGGCGGACCAGCAGCTCGTGGAGCGAGTCGGGCAGGGGGATCGTCGCGCCCAGGGGGTCGGCGTCGAGGTCGAAATCGGCGCCGTCGCCGGCCGACCTCGGCCGCCAGCGGCCCGCCTCGTCGCGGTACAGCAGCCCCTCGGCGACGGCCGCCCGGAGGTACTCGGCGACGAAGAACGGGTTGCCGCCCGACCTCCGGACCACATGGCGGACGAACCGGTCGTCGACGTCGTGCGAGCCGAGCATGTCGCGGACGATCTGGCCGAGGCTCTGCCCCTCCAGC
>JAJYDH010000521.1 GCA_021777685.1 Planctomycetota bacterium
GTGGGCACCGCCCACCATGCTGCCTCGATCGTGGTGGGCGGTGCCCACCCTACCAGAATCGACCAATCCGAAGTCTGCCGGCTTGGACCAGTTGTCAACTGCGTAACTCCTACGCGGATTTGAGATCCGCAATCTCAGATCAAGACGTGAGGCTTGAGATTCAAGGGCCCGAATCGTGACCGACCGCCTCCTGCCGGCGATCTTCGACGGCGTGTATCTCCTGGCCCTGACCGCCTGGGCCGGCAGCATCTTGTACTTCTCGTTCGGGGTCGCGCCGGTCATCTTCCGGGTCCTGGGGGCGGAGGCGGGCGGGAAGTTCGTCCGGGCGCTGTTCCCCCGATACTACGCCTGGGGGGCGACGTCGACCGCCGTGGCCCTGCCGAGCCTGATCTGCGGGGCGCTGAGCGTCCCCGGTCGGCGAGGGCCGATGGTCGGCGTCCAGGCCGGGCTGATCGTGCTCGGCCTGCTGATCATGCTCTACTGCGGCAACTCGCTGACGCCCGCCATCAACGCCGCCAGGGACGAGGGCCCGGCCTCGGCCGGCCGGTTCGACCGGCTCCATCGGCGCTCGGTGAACCTGAACGCCGTCTGCCTGCTGATCGGGATCGCCCTGCTGGTCGGCTTCGCCGTCGGCCGCGAGCCCCGGACTGGCCCCGCCCGGCCCTGAACCCGGCCGGCCGTTGCCTCTTGCCGGAAAGGGCCCGGCGAGTGTCCGGGCTCTTTGGAGTGAGGGAGCTTGCTCCCGCACTCCAAGGGCCTCCCCACCGAAACCGGCGGCCGGTCCCGGCCTTGACCGAATCTCCCGAGGCGGTTAGCCTCCCGCGCCGCCCGAGATGGAGCCGGGCCGCAGGCGAGGTGGGGGACGCTCGGATGTTGCGCCGTTGCCTGATCGCGGTCGCGGTGGTCGTCGTGGGAGTCATGCCCGGCTGCGGCCTGGGCGTCCGGAAGAAGGACGAGGAGTCGTTCAAGGCCGCCGTGACGGTCCCCCGGAATTTCCCCGAGCCCCCGCACCGGGTGGCCGTCGCCGCGTTCGAGGTGATGCGGGCGGAGCTGGCCTCGGCCGAGTTCGCCGGCGATAGCGAGTTCTCCCCCGCGCCGCTCCGCCCCAAGCCCGACGGCTCCAAGCCCACGGAAGCGGAAGTCCGCCTGCCCCCCGGCGCCCCGGTTTTCTGGGTCGAGTGGAAGAACCGCGAGAAGACCGTGACCGACCTGGTGGCCCTCCGGGCCTGCCACTACAAGGGGCAGACCCGCGACAGGCGCCCGGTCACGGTCGACGTCCTGAACACGCCCGAAGGGTCGCTGGTGACGGTCCTCATCGACAAGCTGGGCGACCGGATGGCCAGCAACGCCCTGCTCGACCGGATCGCCGACCGCCTGGCCCATCCCGCCAGCCCCCCCGGCTCGCCCGAGGAGGCCGTGACGCTCAAGGCGTTCTTCGGCGGCGTCGAGTCCCGCGAGGCCCTGCCGACGATCCGGAAGAAGGGCGACCAAGCGGGATGACGGCCCTCGCGAAGACCATCACTCATTCTCGGCGGACGGTCGAACGACCCCGGCCGCCGGCGGCGAGATATTCCTCAGCGCCTCCACGGCCTCCGATTGAATGACCGCCTCGGGATCCTCGCTCGCCCTGAGCAGGTCGGGTCTCGCCGCCCTGGCATCCGGGCCGAATTTGGCCAGCGCGGAGATCGCATACCATCGGACATTCGCGGCCGGGTCGACTCGCACCCGCTTCGCGAGCGCCGGGACGGACAACCCTGGCATCGCTCGGAGCGTCCCGAGCGACCGGCAGGCCCTCCAGCGGATGTCGGCATCGCGATCTTCCAGCACCCTGATGAGCGCGGGCACGACGTCCTTCGCTTGCGGGCGGTAATTCTCGAGTGCCATCGAGGCGCCGAAGCGGATGCCCGCATTCTCGGACGTCAGGGCCTCGATCAGGGGCGGGATGGAAACAGGGCCCAGGGCCCGGAGCGCGTCCGCCGCGGCCGTGGATTTTCGATGGCGTAGCCGTGCGCGGGGCTCGTCCAGGGACTCATGGGCGCTTTCGTAGGCCGGCGCCAGGAGCGTGATGAGGGCCGGGATGGCGGGCCGGGCCTCGGGGCCCAGCGCCTCGAGGGCCGAGACGGTGTGACAGTCCTGGACGATGTCCTCATCCTCGTCGTCGTGTATCTGCCCGACCCTGAGCCGGTCCATCAGGATGGGGAGCGAGGCCGCCCCCATCGAGCGGATCGCGAGGGTCGCGGCCCGGTGCTTTTCCATGTCGGGATAGCGGCCGATCGCGAGATCTTGCGCCCAGGAGCTGAGGGTCCGACCTCGATAGGTCGGCTCGCCACCCAGGGCGGAGGGGCCGACGATCAGGCACGAGGCGGCCAGGCAAAGCCATCGCGAGATCCGACGTGCTTCTTTCATCATCAACCCTCATTTTCGCCCATCGAGCCGCCAGACATCCTCCTCGACGTCTCGCCCGACGGGATTATTCGAGGCCGAGCGATCCTCGACCCGGCGCGGGTCGCTCGGGTATAACCGGACACCTGGGCCGTTCGGGGTTTCCGCCCGATCGATCGGCCGCGCCACGACCTGGGAGCGAGGGAGCCATCACGGCATGACCGCGAACGGATCGATCGAACTCCGCGACTACATCCGGGACGTCCCGGATTTCCCGAAGCCCGGCATCCTGTTCAAGGACATCACGCCGCTCCTGGCCGACGGCCGGGCGTTCCAGGCGACGGTCGACCGGCTGGCGGACCGCTTCGAGGGGCGGGGGATCGACGCGGTGGCCGCGGCCGAGGCGCGGGGGTTCCTGTTCGGCACGCCGCTGGCGCTCCGGCTGGGGGTGGGGTTCATCCCGATCCGCAAGCCGGGCAAGCTGCCCTACTCGAAGATCGGCATCGAGTACGCGCTGGAGTACGGGACCGACCGGCTGGAGGTCCACGGCGACATCCTCGGGTCGGGCCGGAGGATCCTCCTGCTCGACGACGTCCTGGCCACCGGCGGGACCATGGTCGCCTGCCGCGACCTGATCCTCCAGACCGGCGCCGACGTCGTGGCCTGCGCCTTCGTGATCGAGCTGGGATTTCTGGGAGGGCGGGCCAGACTGGAGCCCGGGGAGGTGTTCAGCCTGATCTCGTACTGAGAGATCGCATCTGAAATCTCAGATCTGAAATCCGGGAGAGGGTCGGCTCACCAGAAGGCGCCGATGAAGAAGGAGAAGTAGCGGATGCGGTCGCCTTCGGCCTTGGAGACGGGGAAGGCCAGGTCGAAGGACAGGGGGAGCTGGCCGGTGATCTGCGGGATCACCACGCGGACGCCGGTGCCGACGGCGGCCCGGACGGTCGTGATGTTGTAGTTGGCCTCGACGGTGCCGAAGTCGCAGAAGACGACCTGCTGGAACTTGTCGGAGGCCGTCCAGGGAAACTGGTACTCGATCGAGGAGATCGCCGACATGACGCCGCCGGTGTTGACGCCCAGGACGTGCGGCCCGACGCCTCGATAGTAGAAGCCGCGCATGGTCCGGTAGTCGCCGGCGAAGAACCGCTCGTAGACCGGCGTGTCGCGGCCGGTGATCCCGAAGAATCCGCGGGCCGTCAGGGTCCGCTTGCCCGAGCCGTCGGGCCGGCTCCCGGTGAGGAAGTGCTGGCGCCCCTCGACGGTGAACTTGGGGAAGGTGAAGGTGCCGAAGCCCTGCTCGAACGCCGCCTCGAGGTACGAGCCCGAGCTGGGAGCGAACGGGTTGTTCCGGTTGTCGAACCGGATCGCCGGGCGGATCGTGGCCAGGGTGGTATGGCCGGCCGCGGCGAGGACCGCGGCGGGGGCCGGGTACTTGAACCCCTGAAGTTCGACGTCCTCGATCCGGAAGGCGACGTCGGCGTAGGTCTGCGGCCCGTACTGGTAGCCCAGGCCGGTCCGGATGCCGGTCCGGCGCTCGGTCCAGTCGGGGTAGAATCGGCTGGTCGCGTAGCCCGAGACGGTCAGGCCGAGCGGGAGGTCGAAGAGGTACGGGTCGCGGAAGCTGACCAGGTACTGCTGCATGATGGTGCCGGGCGAGAGCGAGATCCGGAACTCCTGGCCGGCCCCCCGGAAGGCCCGGCCGCTGGTCAGCTCGCCGAACGATCGGGGGATGGCCCAGATGTCGAAGTTCGACTCCTGGATGACCGCCGTGCCGCTGAGGCCGCCGAAGCTGCTGGCCCCGAAGCCGAACATCAGCCGGCCCGTGGGGGCCTCGTCGACGTTGGTGACGATGTCGGCGTAGGACCGGCCGGGGAACGGCTCCATCCGGTCGGGGCCGACGTCGTTCATGTTGTTGTTGGGCAGGGAGGGATCCATGCCCGGTTCGTACCTCGTCGCCGGTGCCCGCACGCCGATCGGCAAGATGTCCGGGGCATTGCCCGGCTTCGCGGCGGCCGAGCTCGGCGGCATCGCCAT
>JAJYDH010000522.1 GCA_021777685.1 Planctomycetota bacterium
GCCTTCCCGACCGGATATCTCGACCACGAGGGGTTGACCGACGCCTTGCGAAGGGTCGCGGCGGCCCATCCCGAGGCCGTCCGGGTCGAGTCGCTGGCGAGGTCGAAGGAAGGGCGCGACGTCTGGCTCGCGACGGTCGGTTTCCCGGAGAAACCGACCTCGCCCCGGCCCTCGATCCTGGTCGTCGCCAACCTGGAGGCCGACCACCTGGTCGGCTCGCAGGTCGCCCTCGGGCTGATCGAGAGGCTGGCGGGGGAGAAGCTCGACGGGCGGACGATTTACGTCGTCCCGAGGCTCAACCCCGACGGCGCCGAGCGGCTGCTCAAGGGGTCGCCCCGGTTCGAGATCCGGGACAACCTCGCCGCGATCGACCGCGACCGCGACGGCCGGAAGAACGAGGACGGGCCGAACGACCTCGACGGCGACGGCCTGGCCCTCTCGATGCGATACAAGGGGGACAAGGCCACGCTCGTCCCCGACGCGAAGGACCCCCGGATTCTCCGCAAGGCCGACACCGCCAAGGGGGAGAAGCCGGTCTATTCCGAGGGCACCGAGGGGATCGACGACGACGGCGACGGCTCCATCGACGAGGACCCGCCCGGCGGCGTCAACCTGAACCGGAACTGGCCGCAAGGGTGGACGGAGTACAACCCGGAGGCCGGCGCCTATCCCGCCAGCGAGCCCGAGGTCCACGGCCTGATCCGGTTCGCGTTCGCCCACCCCGAGATCACCGTCGTCTGGTCGTTCGGCCTGAACGACAACCTCCGAGGGAACCCCCAGGGCAACCCGGCCGACGCCCCGTACCTGGCCGAGATCATCAAGTCCTTCGGGTCGGCGATGGCCTCGAAGCCCTCCCCCCCGAGGGACGAGCCGGCCAGGAAGGCGGAAGCTCCCGGGCCGGAGCCGAAGCCCGAGACGCCCCGGGCCGAATCCCCGCCGCCCGCCGAGGCCCCGAGGCCCCGGGCCCAGCCGAAGGGGCAGGGGGGGCGACGGGCGCCGGCTTCCTCGCCGAGCCCGGCCGCCTCGGCCCCGGCGCCGGGGCTCGACGCGACGACCGACGGCTCCCTGAGCGAGTGGGCGTCCCAGCAGTTCGGCGTGGTCGGGATCGCCTCCAGGCTCTGGCCCCGCCCCGAGGGGCCGAACCTCGGCGGCGAGGGGGATGCGGGGTGGCTCGAATGGAACGACAAGGTGATGGGCGGCTCGGCCTTCGTGCCGTTCCGGACGGTCGAGCACCCGACCCTGGGCTCGGTCGAGGTCGGCGGCTGGAAGCCGGGCGTCCGGCTCAACCCGCCGATCGAGCAGGTCGGGCCGATCGTCGACGGGCACCTCGCGTTCCTCAAGGACCTGCTCGGCAGGCTGCCGACGCTGAACATCCCGTCGGCGAAGGCCGAGGCGAAGGGGGGCGGGATCTTCGAGGTCAGGGCGACCGTCGAGAACACGGGCTTCTTGCCGACCGCGCTGGCGCAGGGGGTCGCGAACCGCAAGGCCCCGGCCGTCCTGGTCAGGCTCGGCCTGGGCGACGCGAAGTTGCTCTCGGGCAAGGCCCTGGTCCGGGCCGACGCCCTTGCCGGATCGGGCGGCTCGCGCGAGTTCCGCTGGCTGATCCTGGCGCCCGGGGGGGCGAGGTCGATCAAGCTCGAAGTCTCCTGCCCGAAGGCCGGGACCGCGAGCCGGGAGGTCATGCTGCCGTGATGGTCGAACCCGCCCGTTCCGGGGTTTTCCGATTCTCTGCCTCCCCTCTCCCCCTGGGAGAGGGGCCGGGGGTGAGGGGCGTCGCCGGTCGAGCGATCGCCGATCGAGCCCTGTTTTCCGGCCCGCCGGCGGCGCGACGCCCCTCACCCCGGCCCTCTCCCGGAGGGAGAGGGAGGCAGAAGGGCGCGCGAAGACTCGCGGACACCGCCAGGTACGAGCGACCGACCATGACCCGACCGCTTGCCGCCATCCTCGGTCTGATCCTCCTCATCGCGGGGCCGACCAACGCCGCCGACCCGCTCTATCCCCGGCCGAAGGCCGACGTCGCGTTCAACCGGCTCTACGACTATCCCGAGCTGGAGGCCGTGCTCAAGAAGCTGGTCGCCGCCCATCCCGACCTGCTCACGCTTTCGAGCCTCGGCAGGAGCTTCGAGGGGCGCGAACTCTGGTGCGTCACGGTCAACGACCCGAAGACCGGCCCGGATCGCGACAAGCCGGCCATGTATGTCGACGGCAACATCCACGGGAACGAGGTCCAGGCGGCCGAGGCGTGCCTTTACACGATCTGGACCCTCGCGGAGGGGTTCGGCCGGGTCGAGAAGATCACCGAACTCCTGGAGAAGAAGGCGTTCTACATCGTCCCGACCGTCAACCCCGACGGGCGGGCCTACTGGTTCGCCGGGCCGAACACGACCAGCAGCTCCCGGAGCGGCAAGGTCCCCCGCGACGAGGACCGCGACGGCCTCCTCGACGAGGACGGGTACGAGGACGTCGACGGCGACGGCCAGATCGCCCAGATGCGGAAGAAGGACCCGAACGGCCGCTACAAGCCCTCGCCCGACGAGCCGCGATTGCTCGTCCCGGTCAAGCCCGGCGAACAAGGCGAATATGACCTCCTGGGGACGGAGGGGATCGACAACGACGGCGACGGCCGGTTGAACGAGGACCCGCCCGGCGGCTACGACATGAACCGGAACTGGCCGGCCGACTGGCAGCCGGAGAACGTCCAGGCGGGCGCGGGGGATTATCCGCTCTGCTGGCCCGAGACCCGGGCCGTCGCGACGTTCATCCTCGACCACCCGAACATCGCGGGGGTCCAGGCGTTTCACAACGCGGCCGGGATGATCCTCCGGGGGCCCGGCCATCCCTCGCGCCAGTCCGCCTATCCGGCGGGGGACGACCGGGTGGCCGAGGAGATCGGCGCGGCCGGGGCGAAGATGATCCCGTTCTATCGGAACTTCGTCATCCATCGCGACCTCTACCCGGTCCACGGCGGTTTCATCGGCTGGACCTACGAGCACCGGGGGATCTTCTCGTTCACCAACGAGCTCTGGAACGCCGAGCAGCTCCTCGGCCCGCCCCCGGCCGCCGGGGCGCCGGGCTCGACCCTGGCGCGGGCCGTCGGGCTGGAGCGGCAGGAGGACCAGCTTTTCGCCAACGACAGGCTCCTGTTCGGGACGGCCTTCCGCGAGTGGAAGCCGGCGAAGCACCCGCTCTACGGCGACATCGAGGTCGGCGGCTGGGTCAAGCAGTCGCAGCGGGTCCCCCCCTCGTTCATGATCGAGGAGATGTGCCACCGGAACGCCGCGTTCGTGATCTACCACGCCGACCAGATGCCCCGGCTGGAGTTCGGCGACGTCGAGGTCAAGCCCCTGAACAACGAGCTGTTCACCGTCACCGCGGCGGTCAGGAACACGCGGGCCATCCCGAGCGTCGCCCAGCAGGCCGCCAACCACAACATCGGCCTGCCCGACGTCCTGAGCCTGGAGGGGGACGGCCTGGCAGTCGTCGCCGGCGGCCGGCTGCTCGACCAGTTCACCGGCGAGGTCGACGCCGTCGAGGCCGACCCGGCGCATCTGAAGCTGAACGCGGGCGTGCCCGGCCTCGGCTCGGCCCGGGTCCGCTGGTTCGTCAAGGGGACCGGGGAAGCAACCCTCAAGCACGCCTCGGAGAAGGGCGGGACGATCTCGCGGACGGTCGCGATCAGGTAGCGGCCGGCACGGAGGTTGCCGGGAGATCGATCGAGAGCGACCGATCTTTCCCCTCACACGGCGAGGCGACCATGACCCAGAAGATCCACAAGCGCGACGACGTGAACCCCGGGCGCGGCGAGCACGAGCACGGCGACGTCGAGTTCGCCGACCCGGTCAACAACAAGTATCCCATCGACACCGCCGAGCACGTCCGATCGGCCTGGAGCTACATCAACCACGCCGACAACGCCGCGAAGTACGAGAAGGGCGAGGTCGAGACCATCAAGGGCCGGATCAGGCGGGCGGCCAAAAAACACGGCGTCGAGATCCACTCCGAATGAGCGACCAACCTCGGATCGACCCTTCCGCCTTCATTGCCCGGGGGGCGATCGTCCTCGGCGACGTCCGGCTCGGCCGCGAGTCGAGCGTCTGGTACAACGCCGTGATCCGGGGCGACACCGAGACCGTCGAGGTCGGCGACGGGTCCAACATCCAGGACCTCTCGGTGCTCCACGCCGATCCCGGCTTCCCCTGCCGGGTCGGCCCCAGGGTCACGGTCGGGCACCGGGCGATCCTCCACGGCTGCACGGTCGAGGAGGACAGCCTGATCGGGATGGGCGCGATCCTGCTCAACGGGGTCCACGTCGGCCGGGGATCGGTGATCGGGGCCGGGGCGGTCGTCCTCGAAGGGACGCAGGTCCCGCCCGGCTCGCTCGTCGTGGGCATCCCGGGCAAGGTCGTCCGGCCG
>JAJYDH010000523.1 GCA_021777685.1 Planctomycetota bacterium
TGGTGGGGTCGACGATGCCGAAGGCGAACATGTCGCCCCAGGCGCCGGACTCGGCGTTGTAGCCGAAGTGGGCGTCGTTGGACTTGAGGATCTTGTTGACGACGACGGCGCCGTCGATCCCGGCGTTCTCGGCGATCGACCTGGCGGGCTGCTCGATGGCCCGGCGGACGATGTTGACGCCCATCGCCTGGTCGCCGGTCAGCTTGAGGCCGTCGAGGGCCTTGGCCGCGCGGATCAGGGCGCTGCCGCCGCCGGGGACGATGCCTTCCTCGATCGCGGCGCGGGTGGCGTGGAGGGCGTCCTCGACGAGGGCCTTCCGCTCCTTCATCTCGGTCTCGGTGGCGGCGCCGACGTTGATCTGGGCGACGCCCCCGGCGAGCTTGGCGAGCCGCTCCTGGAGCTTCTCGCGGTCGTACTCGCTCTCGGTCGTCTTGATCTCTCGGCGGATCAGCTCGGTCCGGCCCTTGATCTCTTCCTGGGTGCCGTCACCCTCGACGATCGTGGTGTTCTCGCTGGAGATCGTGACCTTCTTGGCCCGGCCGAGGTCGGTGAGCTGGACGCTCTCGAGCTCGATGCCGAGGTCCTTGAAGATCGCCTTGCCGCCGGTCAGCACGGCGATGTCGCCGAGCATGGCCTTGCGGCGGTCGCCGTAGCCGGGGGCCTTGACGGCGGCGACGTTGAGGATGCCGCGGAGCTTGTTGACGACCAGGGTCGCCAGCGCCTCGCCCTCGACGTCCTCGGCGATCACGATCAGGGGCTTGTTGGCCCGGGCGATCTGCTCCAGGAGCGGGATGAGGATCTTGGGCGTGCCGATCTTCTCCTCATAGATGAGGATGTAGGGATCTTCGAGCACGACCTCCATGCGGTCCTGGTCGGTGACGAAGTGCGGGCTGAGGTAGCCCCGGTCGAACTGCATGCCCTCGACGACGTCGACGGTCGTCTCGAAGCCCTTGCCCTCCTCGACCGTGATCACGCCGTCCTTGCCGACCCGCTTGAAGGCGTCGGCGAGCTTCTCGCCGATGGCCTTGTCGTTGTTCGCGGAGATCGTGGCGACCTCGGCGATCTCCTTGTCGGCGACGGTCTTGGACTGCCCCTTGACGTGCTCGACGACCGCCTCGACGGCCTGGTCGATCCCGCGCTTCAGGGCCATGGCGTCGGCGCCGGCGGCCAGGGCCTTCAGGCCCTCCTTGAAGATCGCCTCGGCGAGCACGGTGGCGGTGGTCGTGCCGTCGCCTGCGACGTCGGAGGTCTTCGAGGCCGCCTCCTTGACGAGCTGCGCGCCCATGTTCTCGTAGGGGTCGGTCAGCTCGATCTCCTCGGCGACGGTCACGCCGTCCTTGGTGACGGTCGGGCTGCCCCAGCCCTTATCGATCACGGCGTTGCGCCCGCGAGGCCCCAGGGTGCTCCGGACGGCCCGGGCCAGCTTGGAGACGCCGCTCGCCAGCTTCTGGCGGGCCTCCTCATCGTAGGCCAACATCTTCGCCACGGTGAAATCTCCCTCGTCGCGGTCGAAATACGTCGTCCCTCGCGCCTCGGTGGAGGACGACGCGGGGACATCTGGAAAAATGCCCCGTATTCCGGATTCGACGTGTTCCGAATGCAACTGGTGTACCGACCCCGATGTTCTGCCACATCTTGTTTTTTATGAGACACTTACAAAGATTGCGATGGTTCCGGAGGAATCCCTGTCTGCCTTTTTGGCAGATGGAGGGGACTGTCTGTCAGCCTCGGAGCGACGGTCCATCGGGGGCGTGACGCACTCCGGCCCCGTGAGGAAACGAAGAGTGTTCGGACGAGTGGGGTTTAGTCCCTTGACAGTCGGACGGCGGCCGTCGAAGATCCATCGGCAAGCATTCACGACAGAGATGGGGCCGGCGAGCGGCGAGAATCCGCCCCTCCGAACCATGGTCGCGCCCCGAGCCGGAGATATGTCGAGAAAGGTGACCTCTCTTTCGAGAGTGACCGGGTCTTCGATCGGGTCCGCCCGGCAGACGCCGGAAGTCGGGCCGCGACCGGCGACCTGGACGCCTCGTCTGCGTCCAAGATCGGGCCCGCAAGGGCTGTTGGAAACCTGGATCAAGCCTCGACGATGACCAATCAAAGTCGGACAGCCACCTTCATCGCGGTCAAGTGCTCGTGCGGGCGGGAACTCCGGGCCAAGCAGGAACTCGCCGGCACGGAAATCCGGTGCTGGGACTGCCACAAGCAGGTCCTCGTCCCCATCCCGAGGCAGGGCTCACGGGTGGCCCAGGAGCTTTCCGAGAACGCCCTCGGCGTCATCAAGGGGCCCGGATTGACCTCGGTCCTGGCGGCGGCCGTCGTCGTCACCGCCCTGATGAACGTCCCCGAATTCGGGCTCGGGTGCGCGACGTTCGGCCTGACGCTGGGAGGGTTGGTCTACGGGGAGATGATCCGGCGGATCGGCCGTGGGCCGGCGGAAGAGCCCGATCCTCGATGGACCGCCATGCTCCTGCCCAGGTCGGTCCCGAACGTATTCCTGGGCGCCCTGCTGGCGGCCGGGACGGTCTACCCGCTCTGGTTTCGCAATTGGGGCGAGCACCAATCGCCGCACTGGGATCGGATCGGGGCGGCGATCGCCGCCGCGACCTGGACTCTCATACCTCTCCACTTCTGGATCGCCTGCGCCAGCGACGGCCGGGGACGATTGGGCGCGGGACGATGTCTCAAGATCCTGGCGAAGCACCCGGTGGCCTTCCTCGCGGCGATCGCGGTCGTGCCGGCGACCTTGATCCTGCTGGAACTGGGACTCGCCATGATCCTCTACGTCTCCGGGAACCTCCCATTCTTCACGCTCGATTACATGCCGATGCCGGTCATGAAATCTTTTGCCCTCTTCATGGGCATCCCGTATTTTGAAATGATCGATTATCGGAGCTACCCCACCTCGGTCTTCGACCGGAGCTATCTGCGCGGGCTCCTCCGGGGCTATTCGTTCGCCGGGGCGATCCCGGCCTCGCTGTCGCTCCCGACGAGGGGCGGCCTGAGCGGCGGGGCGATTGGCCTGGACGAGCCGCTCTACCGGATCGCCCGGTTCGTGATCTCGGCGGTGGTGGTGACGTGCCTGCTGACCGCCTTCGCGATCCAGGCCCGATGGCTCGGCGCGATCCCGGCCCTGGAGAAGAGGCGGCCGGCCTGAGGGGCCCCGGCCGGAGTCTCTCGATCGACGCGGCCCCTCGCCGACGGACCTTCCGCCATGCGATCCTCGATGCCTCTCTCGTGCCCCATGACCTTCACCCTGGCCCTGGCCTGCTGGTCGGCGTTCGCCGGGACCTCCGCGACGGCCGACGACGGGCCGACCGTCCTGGAGCCGGCCCCGCTCTGGCCCGACGGCCCGCCGGGGATCGTGAAGGACGCTCCGGGGCAGCGTCCGACGCTGACGCTCTACCAGCCCTCGCCCGAGAAGTCGACCGGCGCGGTCATCGTCGTCTGCCCGGGCGGCGGCTATGGCGGCCTGGCCGGGCACGAGGGGCGGCCGATCGCCGAGTGGCTCAACGGCCTGGGGATCACGGCCGTCGTGCTCCATTACCGGGTCGCCCCCTCGAAGCACCCGGCCATGCTCCAGGACGCCGCCCGCGCGATCCGGACCGTGAGGGCCAACGCCGAAGCCTGGAAGGTCGACCCGAAGCGGGTCGGCGTGATCGGCTTCTCGGCCGGGGGGCATCTTGCCTCGACCATCGCGACCCACTTTGACGCCGGCAACCCCGAGGCCACCGACCCCGTCGAGCGGTTCAGCTCCCGGCCCGATCGGACGATCCTGATCTATCCGGTCATCTCCCTGGTCACGCCCTATACGCACTCCGGCTCGAAGCGCAACCTGATCGGCGAGAACCCGTCGCAGGAGCTGGCCGAGAGCCTCTCCAGCGAGCTGCAAGTGACCAAGGACACGCCGCCGACGTTCCTCGCCCACACCGACGAGGACGGCCCGGTCCCGGCCGAGAACAGCCTGCTCTTCGCCCTCGCCCTTCGCAAGGCGAAGGTGCCGATGGAGCTGCACGTCTTCGAGAAGGGCCAGCACGGGCTCGGCCTCGGCCGGGACGGTTACGCATTCTCGGAGTGGCCGAACCTGTGCGCCAAGTGGCTGGACGGGCAGGGTTTCCTCAAGAAGTGACCGGGCATCCGGGCCCGAATCGCTCCAGGGCCATCAGGCCGGCGCCAAGGATTCCGGCGTCGTCGCCGAGGGCGGCGGGCTCGATCTTGATCGACTCGGCGGGGTCGACCAGGATCTGAGTCCGGGCGGCGACCCGGACGAGTTCGAGGAACGACGGGCCGAGGGCTTCGGTCACGCCCCCGCCCACGACGACGATCTCGGGGCCGAGGAGGTTGACCAACCCCCCCAGGCCGAGCCCCAGGAAGCGCGCCGCGCGCTCGACCTCCCGGAGGGCGACGGGGT
>JAJYDH010000524.1 GCA_021777685.1 Planctomycetota bacterium
GCGAGCCCCACCAGCATTTCGAGAAGATGGTGGGGCTCGCCCGAGGCTCGACCCACCCTACGAAGATCGCCCAGACGCCGATCACACGATCTCCGATGGACCAACCGCGTAACTCCTACATTCTTTACTATCGCCCCGGCGCGGGCGTCTTAACACACACGATCCGGGCGGGGGATTTCTTTTCGAAGATAACGCCCCTGTCATCTCGGCGCCATCGGGCCGCCATCTCGGTCGGCTAGGCTGCGTCGGTCGAAAAAACGGACCCGGGAGACCCTCAAATGACATCCTCTCCGATCACGCAGGTCCCTCGGGTCGATCAAGCTCGCGGCTTCACGCTGATCGAGCTGCTGGTCGTGATGGCGATCATCGGCGTGCTGGTCGGCCTGCTCCTGCCGGCGGTCCAGGCGGCCCGCGAGGCGGCGCGTCGGGCCAGTTGCGTCAACAACCTCAAGCAGATCGGCCTGGCGCTGCACAATTACGACTCGACCTACCAGACGTTGCCGCCGGGCTACATCTCGAACTTCACCGACGCCGGTACCGACACCGGGCCGGGCTGGGGCTGGGGGGCGATGCTCCTGCCGAACCTGGAGCAATCGCCGTCGTTCTCGTCGATCAACTTCGGCCGGGCGATCGAGGACCCGTCTAACCAGACCGCTCGCCTGCCGAGCTTCAACGTCTACCTGTGCCCGTCGGACACGGTCCGGCCGTCGTGGGAGGCGATGATGCGCGACCCGAGCGGGACGCCCACGCAGGTCATCTGCCAGGTCGCCCCGTCGAACTACGTCGGGATGTTCGGCACGGGC
Source organism: Planctomycetota bacterium (assembly GCA_021777685.1). Classification (GTDB taxonomy): domain Bacteria; phylum Planctomycetota; class Planctomycetia; order Isosphaerales; family Isosphaeraceae; genus Tundrisphaera. The sequence continues at coordinate 804 of JAJYDH010000524.1, forward strand.
GAGCCGGGGGTGGACGGCGACGGGGTGTTCTACCGCGATAGCCGGGTCGGCCTCCGCGACATCACGGACGGGACGTCGATGACGATCGCCGCCGGCGAGCGGTCGCACAGGCTGGGCGAGGCCACCTGGGTCGGGTCCGTCACCGGCGCCATCCTCTATCCCGCCCCCGGCGACAACGACGGCGTCGGCCGGCCCCGGACCGAGGACGCCCCCGGGATGATCCTCGGCCACGCCGGCGAGAAGAAGGGGCCCGGCGACCCCAACGGCGACGTGAACCAGTTCTACAGCACCCATGCCGGCGGCGGCGTGAACTTCCTGTTCGCCGACGGCCACGTCGCCTTCCTCAAGTCGACGATGAACTACAACACCTACCTCGCCCTGGCCACCCGGGCCGGCGGCGAGACCATCTCGGGCGACTACTGATCGGCCCCTATCTCGGAGGATCGGAACCTTGCGAACAACGCCCCGCCGTTTGGCCCTCTTGCTCATCACGGCCCTCGGTTTCGGTTGCGGGAAAGACCTCGACGACGAGCGCATCCCGATCGAAGACGTCCCGCCCGCCGTCCTCAAGGCGGCGAAGGACAAGCTGCCCGACGTGACGTTCGACGCCGCCTATCGCGAGACGTTCGAGGGGAAGCAGGTCTACGAGGTCCGGGGGAAGACCAAGGCCGGCAAGACCCGCGAGGTCGAGGTCAACGACAAGGGCGAGGTGGTCAACGTCGAGTGACCCCGGGGCGGGTGGAAGGGCCGGGCCGGCGGATGGTAAACTCGTCGCGTCGCGAGCTTTCCTCACCGAGAACGGGACCGCACCCATGCCCGAGCCGAAGCCAGTCCGAGTCGCCGCCGTCCAGATGGAGCCCCGGCTCGGCGACCTGGACGCCAACCTAAAGGCGATCCTCGGGCGGTTTCGCGAGGCGACCGCCGCCGGGGCCCGCCTGGTCGTCTTCCCCGAATGCGCGCTCACCGGCTACGCGTTCGAGTCGAAGGACGAGGCCATGACGTGCTCGGAGACGGTCCCGGGCCCCTCGACGAAGGAAGTCGCCGCGGCCTGCGCGGAGGCCGGGGCATTCGCCGTCTACGGGCTCCTGGAACGCGACGGCGACGTCTTCTACAACTGTGCCGCCCTGGTCGGGCCGGAAGGGCTGATCGCGGCCTATCGGAAGGTCCACCTGCCGTTCATGGGCGCCGACCGGTTCGCCGAGCCGGGCGGCCGGCCGTTCGCGGTCCATGAGGCGGCGGGGCTCCGGGTCGGGATGCACATCTGCTACGACGGGACGTTCCCGGAGGTCGGGCGGGTCCTGACCCTCCTCGGCGCCGAGGTCCTGGTCCTGCCGACGAACTGGCCGAGCCAGGCGACCACGACCGCCGAGCACGTGCCGGCCGCCCGGGCGATCGAGAACGTGGTCTACGTCATGGCGGTCGACCGGGTCGGCGTCGAGCGCGGATGCCTCTTCGCCGGCCGGAGCTCGATCGCCGGGCCAGGCGGCGAGATCCTGGCCCAGGCCGGCCCCGACGCCGAGGAGATCCTCTACGCCGACGTCGACCCGGCCCTCGCCCGCCGGAAGCGGATCGTCCGCGTCCCGGGCAAGCAGGAGGTCGACCGGATCGCCGACCGTCGCCCAAGCTTCTACGGGCCGATCGTCGCCCCCGGCGGCAAGGATTGACCCGCCCGCCCGATGGGCACTGAACTTGCACCCTCTCCCCGGGAGGGCCGCCGTCGCGGCCGTCCAACCGCCCGGGAGACCAGGACCATGAAGCCGACGTCAAAGCTCTTGCTCGGACTTGCCGCGATCCTCCTGTGCCAGGGCCCCGCGCCCGCCGACGACAAGCCGGCGAAGAAGATCAGCGGCGAGCCCGCCAGCCTGCTCGGCGGCTACACGATCGTCTCGGGCGAGAAATTCGGCCTGCCCGAGCCCGCCGAGCGCATCGAGGGGACCACCGTGCGGATCGCCGACGACGCGATCATCGTCATGGACAAGGACATGAAGGAAGTCTACGCCCAGACCTACAAGGTCGACACCAGCTCGACGCCCTGGAAGATCACGCTCAAGAGCAAGATCACCCCCTACAAGCAAGGCAGCGGGGAGACCGAGGCCAAGGGTCTCATCGAGAAGGACGGCGACACCGTCAAGATCATCTATGCACTGCCCGGCGGCGACACGCCCACCGGCTTCAAGACCAAGGAAAAGCAGCTCATGTTCGTCCTCAAGAACGAACACAAGAAGTGATCTCGACCCGCCATCCGGCGGTCGACAAGCCCGTCATATTTGTAGGGCGGGTGAGCGGAAGCGAAACCCGCCGGAGACGGCAACGCCGCACGTTGGCGGGTTTCGCCACCGCTCACCCGCCCTACAAGAGCGACCTTGCGGCAGGGCCCCCTTCCCTCCGTGCCACACCTGGGAGATCCTAGCTTCCTGGCGCGAGACCTCTCCTCCCGACGCGGGTGACTCGATGGACGCGGAACCGGGCGACGCCTTCCGCCGGCGGCTGGCCTCGCTCAAGGTCGACTCCTCGAAGGCGGCCGTCGAGCTGGTCGACATGATCCTCGCGGAGGCCCGGGCCTCGGGCGCGAGCGACGTCCACCTCCAGCCGACCCCCGACGGGCTGGAGATGCGCTGGCGGGTCGACGGCGTGCTCCGCCCGACCGGCCTGATCCCGGCTCCGCTCTCGGCGAACGTCGTCGCCCGGCTCAAGGTGCTCTCCGAGCTGCTGACCTACCGGACGGACGTCCCGCAGGAGGGGCGGGTCCGGGGTCCATCGGGCGAGGGCGAGGTCCGGGTCAGCACGTTTCCCACCCTCTTCGGCGAGAAGGCGGTCATTCGCCTGTTCGCCGCGTCGGGCCGATACCTCCGGCTCGCCGACCTGGGCCTGCCGCCCGACGTCCGCGACGGCCTCTCGGCCGCGCTGGGCGAGACCTCGGGGGCGGTCCTCCTGACCGGCCCGGCGGGGAGCGGCAAGACGACCACGATCTACGCGTGCCTCCGCGAGCTGGTCGAGACCTCGCAGGGGCGGCGGAGCTTGACGACGCTGGAAGACCCGATCGAGGTCGCCGTCCCCGGCGTCACCCAGTCGCAGGTCAACCCGGCGGCCGGGTTCGACCTGGAGACGGGGCTCCGGTCGCTCCTCCGCCAGGACCCCGAGGTGATCGTCGTGGGCGAGGTCCGCGACCGCCCGACCGCCGAGGTCGCGTTCCAGGCGTCCTTGACCGGGCACCTGGTCCTCAGCACGTTCCACGCCGGCAGCGCCTCGGGCGCCATCGGCCGGCTGGCGGACATGGGCATCGAGCCCTATCTCCTCCGAAGCGGCCTGCTCGCGGTCGTCTCGCAGCGGCTCGTGCGGACCCTCTGCGACTGCGCCGTCGACGAGGACGACCCCCGGGCGAGGCTCGGCCTGCCCGTCGCCCGGGCGCGGGTCGCCGTCGGCTGCGCCTCGTGCGGCGGGACCGGCTATCGGGGGCGGATGGTCCTGGCCGAACTCCTCGACCCGGAACGGCTCGGGCTCGGCCAGGCGATCCTGGCCCGGGCCGACGTCCGAGAGGTGGAGCGCCAGGCCCTCCGCGCCGGGATGGTCGGCCGCTGGCGACGGGCCTGCGAGGCGATCGA
>JAJYDH010000525.1 GCA_021777685.1 Planctomycetota bacterium
GCCCGGCCTGCCCGCCCCCCCGGAGAATTACGAGGGGGCGATCGCGGGGACCGAGCCCTGGGACGTGGTCGGCCCGGTCTGCGAGAGCGGCGACTTCCTCGCCAAGGACCGCGCCCTGCCCCCGCTCGGCGGCGGGGCCTTGCTGGCGACGTTCTCGGCGGGCGCGTACGGGATGGTGATGGCCTCGAACTACAACACTCGCCCCCGGGCCGCCGAGGTCCTGGTCGACGGCTCGAAGGCGATCCTGGCCCGCCGCCGGGAGACGCTGGACGACCTGATCGAGCAGGAAAGGGCGGCCCTCGACGGGTCGAGATGAATCGCGGCCTCCGGCGACCTCGCTTCCGAACCACGGGATTTGAAATCTTGGATCTCGGATCTCAGATCTCAGATCTGAAATCGAAGATCTCGGATCTGAAATCGAAGATCTCGGATCGAATGGGAATGGGTGCGAGAATGACCGGAAGCCGAGATGACCTGACCCCGACCGAACGATCCCGCACCCCTTCGGCCTTCGAGCCAGGTGGTCGTCGCATGTTGAGCCGATCCCGAACGACCCGAGCACGAACCCTCGGCCTGGCGCTCGCGCTGGCCCTCGCCCCGTCCGCCTTCGGGCCGGCCCCGCGGGCGATGGGCCAGGTCCCCGCCCGCGACGCCTTCGCCCGCGAGCCGAAGACCCCCCTGGAAGCCTGGGAGGTCGCCACCTACCTCATCCGGATCGGCCAGCCCGACCTGGCCGCTCCTTACATCAAGAAGTTCCTCGACGCCAGGCCCGACGACCAGACCCTCCTCGACGTCCGCGACACCTACGGCGCCGGGACGGTCATGAGCCTGTCGGACTACCCCGAGACCCGCCCCTACGCCAGGCCCCTGTCGCGGATGCTGGCCGAGGCGTCAATCCGCCGGGCGACCGACCCCGCCCGGATGGACAAGTTCATCGAGGGGCTGTCGAAGTCCCGCGAGGAGCAGAGGTACGCCGTCGACCGGCTCCGAGAGGCCGGGCCGTTCGCGATCCCGCCGCTGGTCCGGGCCCTGAGCGTCTCGGGGCTCGACGGCTCGGTCCGGACGCCGCTGGCCGAGAACCTCGGCCGGCTCGACCGCAAGGCCGTCCCCGCCCTGATCGCGGCGCTGGACAGCTCGGACGACGCCCTCGTGGGCGACGTCGCCCGGGCGCTCGGGCAGATCGGCGACCCCCGCGCCGTGCCGGCCCTGACCTACCTCGCCGCCCGGACGAAGCCCGAGACCGCCGCGAAGCCGCTGGTCCTCCGGGCGATCCGCGAGCTGACCGGCAGGCCGTTCTCGTCGCAGCCCCGGACGCCCGCCCGCGTGCTGTCCGACGAGGCTCGCAAGTACCACCTGCACGCCTACAAGTTCCCCGGCGACCCCGTCGTCCTCTGGCTCTGGGACGCCGCCGCGAAGGTCCCCGCGCCGGTCTCGATGCCCGTCAAGGACGCCGAGGGAATCCTCGGCCTCCGGGCCGCCGGCGAGGCGCTGGAACTCGACCCGACCGACTCCGAGGCGAAGGTCAACCAGATCAGCCTCGGGCTCGACCACGACCCGGCCGCCTGGAAGGCCGCGGCGCTGGCCTCGGGCCCGGAGGTCATGAGCAAGGTCGTCCGCCGGGCCATCGCCGACGGCCGGCCCGACCTGGCCACCGTGGCGACCTCGCTCCTCGGCCAGATCTCCCGCCGGGACGAACTGACCGGCGACAAGCCTCATGCCCTGATCGACGCCCTGTTCGCGCCCGACCGCCGGGTCCAGTTCGCCGCGGCCGAGGCGCTGGTGAAGCTCGACCCGACGGCCCGGTTCGCCGGCTCCAGCCGGGTCGTGCCGGTCCTCGCCCGGTTCGCCGACGGCCAGGAGACGCCCCGGGCGATCGTCGTGGACGGCAACGCCGAACGGGCCAGCCAGGTCGCCGGCTACCTCCGAGGGGTCGGCTTCGACGCCCAGGTCGCCGCCACCGGCGCGCAGGGGTTCGCCCAGGCGGTCGAGTCGGCCGACGTCGAGCTGATCGCGGTCGACCCGAACTTCATCGGCGACTCGTGGAAGCTCGCCGACCTGCTGGGCAACCTCAAGGCCGATGTTCGGACGGCCCGGATTCCGGTCTTCCTCGTCGGGCCGCTCGGCCTGGCCGACCGGATCGCCCCGGCGCTGGAGAGCTTCCCCGACGCCCGGTTCCTGGTCACCCCGGCCGAGTCGGCCCTGCTCAAGGGCGAACTCGACCGGGCGTTCGCCTCGCTGAACGTCCGCCCGATGACGCCGGGCGAGCGCGTCGATTACGCCAAGAAGGCCGCGAACCTCCTGGCCGAGATCGGCCGGCGGCCGAGGAGCCCGTTCCGGGCCGACCTCCCGCTGGCGGAGCCCTCGCTGTCGCTGGCCCTGAACGGGCCGGCCGCCCCGACCGAGGCCGCCGCCGCCCTGGCCGACATCCCGGGCGGCGAGGCCCAGCGGAGCCTGGCCGACGTGGCGATCGACACGTCCCGGGCCGCCCCGATCCGCGCTGCCTCGGCCGCGCAACTGGCCCGGAACGTCCGCCGGTTCGGGCCCAGGCTCCAGGCCCCCCAGGAGAGGCGCCTGGTCGACGAGCTCGGCCAGGAGGCCGACCCGTCCCTCCGCGAAGCCCTGGCGGCCGTCGTCGGCGCCCTCAGGCCCTCCCCCGACGCGTCCGCCTCCCGCCTCTCGACCTACCGCGCCTCGTCCCCCTGACTGACTCCCAGAAGGGGGCGAATCCGATCAAGGATGTTTTGATGGTCACCCCTGTCGAACGCTCCTCCGTCCGGTCAAGCGACGAGATCGCCCTCCCGGGCGTCATCGGCGCGAGCGAGGCGATCCGAGAGGTCGCCCGGACCACCCGCCAGGTGGCCCCGGCCAGGGCCTGCGTCCTCATCGTCGGCGAGACCGGCGCCGGCAAGGAGCTGATCGCCCGGGCCGTCCACGACCTCAGCCCCCGCCACACCGGCCCCTACATCCGCGTCAACTGCGGGGCCCTGACCGAGAGCCTGCTCGAGAGCGAGCTGTTCGGCCACGTCAAGGGCTCGTTCACCGGCGCCGTGGACAACCGGACCGGCCGGTTCGAGGCCGCCCACACCGGCAGCATCTTCCTCGACGAGATCAACAGCACCTCGCCCAAGCTCCAGGTCAAGCTCCTGAGGGTCTTGCAGGAAGGCGAGTTCGAGCGGGTCGGCGACACCCGGACCAACAAGGTCGACACCCGGATCATCGCCGCCACCAACCGCGACCTCCTCGACGAGATCGACTCGGGCCGGTTCCGCGAGGACCTCTATTACCGGCTCAACGTCGTGCCGATCTACCTGCCGCCGCTCCGCGAGCGCCGCGAGGACATCCCGCTGCTGGTCGAGTTCTTCCTGAAGCGGTACTCCGAGCAGAACCGCCGCGAGGTCCGCCGGGTCCACCCCGAGGCGATGCGGCTCCTCCGCGAGCACGACTGGCCGGGCAACATCCGCGAGCTTCAGAATTACGTCGAGCGGGCCGTCGTCCTCGGCGTCGGCCCGGAGCTGCTGGCCGACCACCTGCCGCCCCAGCTCCGGGGCGAGGCCCCGCCTCGGCCGATCCGGGCCCGGGGGGGCGACCTCAACGCCCTGACCTCCGAGCTGGTCCGCCAGGGCATCCGCGCCGCCGGCCCCCAGGCCAACGACCTCCACGACCGGATCGTCGGCCAGGTCGAGCGCGAGCTGATCCAGCAGGTCCTCGCCGCCTGCGAGCGGGTCCAGATCAAGGCCGCCGCCCGGCTGGGGATCAACCGCAACACCCTCCACAAGAAGCTCAGCGACTACCGGATCGACGACACCCCGCCCACCAACGGCATCCCGCCCGAGCCCGACGACGACTGACCAGGGCGGAGGCGCTCGACCGGCCGGACCGGGTCGGAAGCCACGTCTCCAAGGTCGTTTTTCATGGGACTGTCAGTCATCCTGTTCCTGGATGGGAAGGGGCTTGCGAAAACGCGGGGCACCACTCATGATCGACGTGGAGTATGCGCGATTCTCTCGCGAGTCGGATATGCTCTCACTTCCGCGATCCCATTCCTCTTCCCATCGAGGTCCGATCTTGAAAACCAACCGACGAGGCTTCACGCTGATCGAGTTGCTGGTGGTGATCTCGATCATCGCCGTCCTGATCGCCCTGCTCCTGCCGGCCGTGCAGGCGGCCCGCGAGGCCGCCCGGCGCGCCCAGTGCTCCAACAACCTGAAGCAGCTCGGGCTGGCCGTGCACAACTATTCATCGTCGTTCAACGTCATCCCCGCCATGTGCATGTATCCATGCGGCCAGGAACAGATGAGCCAGGGCTGGGCGCCGTCGTGGCTCATCGCGATCCTGCCGCAGCTCGAGCAGGGGGTCCTCTTGAGCGCGTACAATTTCCAGGCGCCGGCGGTCCTCACCGGCGGGA
>JAJYDH010000526.1 GCA_021777685.1 Planctomycetota bacterium
CGGGGTGAGGGTCCTGGCATCGCCACCGGGGTCGGAATTGGCCGCTTCGAGCCCGACTCCTCGTGCGACGCCCCTCACCCCCGGCCCCTCTCCCCGAGGGAGAGGGGAGACAGAAAGACCCTGCTTCGTTGACCTTACGACTCGTCAAACGGGATTGGGGCAAGCCCTAACCGACTTCTACCGTCATGGATTCACGCAACACCAAGAGATCATGTCTCTTGCGGCCCCTCCGGGGCCGGGCCCGATCTGCGACACGGCCCAAATCTCGATAAGGGGCGAAGCTACATTGTATCCACGATCGCCGATCCGTGGCGGTGGAACCGCATGAATGCCGGAATCCGCCCGCGCACCCTTCTTGCCAGGCGGATATTTCTCGACCGCCGGCCTCTCACCGGGCCGGATAGCCTCTCAACTCCGACGACTTCGCCGGGCTTGGCCCAGCCAGGCCACCAGGCCCATGCCGAGCATCGCGAGGCTGGCCGGCTCGGGCACGGCGGTCGACGTGAAGGTGAAATTGTCCAGGGCGAATGAGATACCATTGGGGGCGTCAACGCCCTGGATCTGGACCGACGTGATGTCTCGCGAATCGCCGACGAAGCCGAAGAACTGCGTGTCGTAGCTCGTCGGGCCGGTCAGCTTCTCGACAACGGCCGGGCCCGAGGAGAAGTTGATCGTGACCGTGAAACTTGTGCCCATCCTCTGATCCGTGTCGAACCCGAAGCCCAGGGCCGGGCTGTCGAAGGCGACGTTCAGCGGACCCGACTCGATCCCGTCGAGGAACCCGCCCTTGAAATCGTTGGCGCTCAGGTTGGCGCCGTCGATGTTGAAGAAATTGGTGACGTTGGTGTTGGTCTGCGTCGTCGAATAGGTCACCCCCGCCTGGATCGTGCCCGGCGTGATCCCGATCGAGGGCAGATCGGTCTGCGAATTCAAGACCCCGGTGCTGATCGGGTAATGAGTGTCCGGGGTGAAATCCTCGACCGTGAGGGTCTCCCCGGCGAGTGCCGCGTTGAAATTGGTGCGATCGGTGTAATCCGTGATGACACCGCCCCGGCCTTCCGAGGTCAGGATGAACGCGAGGCACCAGATCGCGAAGAGGGCCGGATGCAAGCGCTTGCTGGGCATGGTCGTTGACTCGTTGACGCCTGGACTCGCGGAGACGCCCGGTTGGCGGCCCCTTCCATCGATGGACATCCTCGTCGCCCGGAGAAACATGGATCATCCCACGCATCCAGTGACTCTTGCCATCGGCCGGTCATTGTCCTCGCATCGGGAGACCAGATCAAGATTCCTGGCGGAGGAATGCTTATCTCGTTGCAACGAATCATCATCGAGCAGTACTGCTTGATATTTTGAAAAGTCCGGGGCCGATCCGAGGTCGTCCGCCGCGATCGGCCCCGCCGATCGACGGCAGGGGCATGTTGGGCGGCGAGACTCGGGCGAACCCCACCGCCCAAATCCGTGGAGGGGCCGGAAACTATGCTAGCGCCGCCCCGGCGCAACGATATTAACTCATGATCGCCGCGCGACGGGTTGGACCGGCGCGCCTCATCCTCGCCCATGACCGAGAGCCCGCGACCCATGACCCTCGCCGACGCCCCTCGACCCTTCGCGCCGCCCGACCCCGGCGCCAACGCCCTCAAGACCGGCACCCTGGCCGACCTCCCGCGCGTGCCCGAGGACGCCGCCGCGATCAATGCCCGGACCCTCGACTGGTATCCCGCCCTCAAGCCGCAGAACCACTTCGAGTGCTGGGTCGTCGAGCAGGTCTCGGTCCACACCGTCAAGATCGAGCACATCGCCAGGACCGAGCGGCGGATGCGCGACCGGAACGCCCTCCGCGCCGGAATCTTCTGGGACGACGACCGCCGTCAGGAGGCCATCCTCCTCGGCGATCGGCTCGCCCGGAGCCCGCAGGCGACCGCACTCCAGCTCCGACGGACCCCGCAGGGCTGCGACTGGATGATCGAGCGATGGGCCCGATTGGCGAGGATCGCCGACGTCAAAAAGAGCTGGGACGAGGCCCAACAAACCCTCGCCTTCGACCTCCTCGGCACCCGCCCCGACGACCGCGACCGCCCCATCGGCGAGTCGATCGACCGCGAGGGCCGGGTGGTCGAAAACAACGATGACCTTGCCGCCCTCGCCCGCCGCGAGATCGCCGGGTTGATGATGCGCAAGGAAGAAGTCGCCGGGGCCGACGCCCTCGAACGCGCCCTGGCCCGATCCGACTACCTCGACGAGCCCTCGCGGGAGATCAAGCAACTGCACCGCCGCGAGGCCGAACTCCATCGCCGGCTGAGGTGGTATCTGACCCGGATCGACAACGACGAGACCTACACCAACCCCCGGATGGACGACTACTTCCTGCCCCTCGCCGAGACCGTGCCGCCGCTCGAGCCCGAGGTCACGGACGAGGCGAATGTCGTCGTCTCGGAGGCCGAGGCCGAGGCCGAATTCGAGCCCGCCCCCGACTTCCCGCCGGTCCTCTCGGCCCGCCGCGAGGAGAGGTCGAAGAAGGTCGAGGCCCGGCGAGAGTCCCGCCGAAAGAAGCTCGACCGCCGCCGGGCCTGACCGCCCGGCGCGGCAACCTGCTCGTCCGTCCCGAACCCGTCGAGGGCGCCGGCCGACCCGCCACCGCAGCACTAATCAATATTTGCTTTATTGTTAATTTGACCGATATTTTTTCACCCCTCATCGCCGTCTTCCGCCGAGCCCGGCCTGTTAACCTGGAAAATCCTGGTGGTCCTGGCTGTCTTTTCGAGCGCGGTCACCCCGGGCGTCCGGGCCCTGGAGATGGACCACGGCCCGGGTCGACGGCCCCGGCCGGGAACGAACCCAACCCGGGAGGGGGGTCGCTCGGCGATGGGAGCTGCGTCTTCCTCCCACTCCCTCCGGGAGAGGGCCGGGGTGAGGGTCGTCGCCGGTCGAGCGATCGCCGAACGGGCCCGTCTCCCGGGCCGACTCCGATGCGGCGTCCCTCACCCCCGGCCCCTCTCCCGGAGGGAGAGGGGAGGCAGAGGGAACGGGGACACGCGATTCCAACGGACCATCCGACCCTCGCCGTCCCCGGTTCCTCCCTTGCCGGTGGCGGGCAATGTCCCTAACCTAGAACGATTCTCCGCTCCCGAGACCGATGGGGCCAGGTGCCGACATGCTGGGAATGCCCGCGACGACCGATTTCGACGTCAAGTTCCGCCTCCTGGGCATCCCGGTCCGCATCAACCCGCTGTTCTGGGTCGTGACCGCCATGCTGGGCTGGGGGGGCCGCGAGCGGGGCGGGGCCGAGGTGATCATCTGGATCGCCTGCGTCTTCGTCTCGATCCTGGTCCACGAGTTCGGCCACGGGCTCACCACCCGGGCGCTCTTCCAGAACAATCCCTCGATCATCCTCTATGGGATGGGCGGCCTCTGCTTCTCCAACGGCGAGGAGCGCGACCTCCGGAAGCGGGCCCTGGTGATCTTCATGGGGCCGGTGGCGGGGTTCCTGCTGTTCGGCCTGGTCCTGGGGCTGGGCCTGCTCGTCCTGGGGTTCGGCCCGGTCCTCGGGCACACGATCGTCGCCCACACGCCGCCCGCCTGGTTCCTCAACCTCCCGGAGCGGTCCATCCTGTTCACCCTGTACGCTTATGGCGACCTCCTGTACATCAACCTGTTCTGGGGGCTGGTCAACCTCCTGCCGATCTACCCGCTCGACGGCGGCCAGCTCGCGCAGGTGTTCCTGTCGATGCACGACCGTCGCCAGGGGGCCCGGCGGAGCTACATCGTGGGGCTGGTCACGGCCGGTCTCATCGCCATCTGGCTGTTCACCATCGAATCCTATATCAACGCCTTCTTTGTCGCCTATCTCGCCATGTTGAACTTCCAGTTGCTCCAGGCCAGCCATTATCAGCAGCAATACGGCGACACCTCGGACGACGACGACAACTGGTGGCGGCGCTGAGCCGGCCGGTCGCGGAAATGATTCTCGATTCTGGAGTTGCGTCAATCCTCGCGGGCGGGCGGGGTGGCCCCTTTCTTTCGGGGGCGGTGTGCCCAACAATCCCTCTGGTACGCCCGGATGAACGCGTCCTAGGCTCCTCCTGTCAGCTCCCCCTCAATTCATCGAATTGCCGATCAAGAGCATGAGCAAAAAACCCAGGACGCGACGCCCCCGACCCGAGCCGACCGAACCCCCCTCGGGAGGCTCGGACGCGAGGGCCCGCGTCGACGAAGAAGCGGCGACCGGGCGACTCCTCGTCCTGGCCGAGAAGGCCGAGCCGGGCGAGGCGCCTCCCGATCGGATCCCCCTCCTGCCGCTCCTCGCCGCCGTCGTCTTCCCGCAGCCCGTCGTCCCCGTGGTGGCCCACCGCCCGCCCGGGATCAAGGTGATCGACGAGGTCAGGCCGGGCGCGAAGGCC
>JAJYDH010000040.1 GCA_021777685.1 Planctomycetota bacterium
CCATCAGTCGATGAGCACCCTAGGGCCCGGCGATGCTGCCGGGCCCGGTCGTTTCGAAGGGCCGGCAACGTTCAACCCAGCTCGCGGGCGATCTCGAAATACATCTCCGAGGCGAGCCGGACCTGGTCGAGTTCGATCCACTCGTCCTTCGTGTGGGCCCGGGCGATGTCTCCCGGCCCGAAGACCACGCAGGGGAGCCCGGCCTCGCCGAGCGGCCCGGCGTCGGTCCCATAAGGGACGCCGATGACCTCGGGCGTCGCGCCCCCGACCCGGGCGATCGCCGAGCGGAGGGCGGGCAGGAACGGCGCGGACCGGTCCGGGACCAGCGGCGGCATGCTCACCCAGGGCGGGAGGAATTCGACCCGCTTCAGGTCGCCGAGCCGTTCGCGGAGGAACGCCAGCGCCTTCCCCGGCCCGTCGGAGGCCCTCTCGCCGGGGATCACCCGGCGGTCGATGTCCACCTCGCACCAGTCGGGCACCACGTTGGCGGAGATCCCCCCCTCGATCCGGCCGACCGAGAGGCTGGGCGGCCCGAGGACCGGATCGGGCGTCGACCTCGACAGCTCTCCCGCGTACTCGGCCAGGGCCGAGACCACGCGGGCCATCGTGTAGATGGCGTTGTCGCCGAGGCCCGGCGTCGACGAGTGGCAGGCCACGCCCCGGGTCCGGACCTTCCAGCGGACCGCCCCCTTGTGGCGGTCGACGATCTTCAGCAGGGTCGGCTCGGCGACGATCGCCAGGTCGGCGCCGTGGTTGCCGTCGGCCAGGCGGGACGATCCGGTGTGAGTGAACTCCTCGTCCACGGTGCAGGCCATGATCACGCTCGCCGAGCCGGCCGGCCGCTCGCGGACGAGCCGGGCAAAGGCGGTGAGCATGGCCGCCATCCCCCCCTTGACGTCGCAGGAGCCCCGGCCGTACAGCCGGCCGTCCCGAAGCTCGGGCGAGAACGGGTCGATCGTCATCCCGTCGGTCGGGACCGTGTCCTGGTGGGCGTCGAACAGCAGGGTCCGCCGGCTCCCGGGCGACTCATACCGGGCGATCAGGTTGTCCCGGCCGGGCGAGACCGTCTGGCGCTCGATCTCGACGCCCAGGGCGCGGAACCAGCCTTCCAGGTAGTCGGACAGCCGCCCCTCCAGGAAACCGGGGCCGGAGAGCCCCCGCCCCATCGGGTTGACGCTGGGGATCGCGACGAGGTCGGCGAGCAGGCGGGTCACGGCGTCCAAGAGAAGGCTCCGGGGAGGGGACGGCATCCGGTCCCCGATCTTAACCCCGCGCGACATCCGCCGAAAGGACTCACGCCTCGGCCCGGCGAATCCGAATATGTAGGGTGGGTGAGCGGTAGCGAAACCCACCAGTCGAATACGTGGTGGGGCTCGCCCGAGGCTCGACCCACCCTACGAGCGATGGGCCGGTGCCGAGGGTTGGCTCGAATCGAAGTCTCCATCCCGCAAAATGCAACTTGCCCGATGACCTCGCGTGCGGTGTGGTAGGTTGCAGGAGAGACCTTTCGTCTCGTCCCATTTCGCCCCCGATTTCTCCCCTCCGCGTCCGATCCCCGAAGTGTCCCGGTGTTGGCACGCCGATCGCTTGGGAAGCGGGTTTGGATCGGCCGGGAGAATGCGAGTCGATTCCCCTTGTCGAGCCGGCCGGATGTCTTAGAATCGAAAAACCTCTCGGGGCCCGAACGGTCGTCCGGACCCCTCTCACTTCTCTCCGAGGGTCAGGCAATCCGATGAGCGATCCCGCGGGCGCAGCGTCCCCCCTCGTCGCCATCGCCTCCGGGGCCGAACCTCCGGACGGCGACGAGCCTCCCAGTCCCCGGCCCCTCGCGACCACCCCTCGACATCCCGCCTGGGACGACGTCCCCGACCACCAGTGGAACGACTGGCGCTGGCAGTCGCAGAACGCCGTCCGCCACGCCAAGCAGCTCGCCGGGCTCCTGGCGTTCTCGCCCGAGGAGCGCGTGGCGCTCGACGTCCTGACGACCCAGTACAAGTTGGCGATCCCGCCGTATTACTTCTCGCTGATCGATCGCATCGACCTCCACGACCCGATCCGGCTCCAGTCGGTCCCCTCGCCGCTCGAACTGCTCGGCGTGACCGGGACCGAGGAGGACGATCCCCTCGACGAGGACAAGGACTCGCCCGTCCCCGGCCTGACGCACCGCTACCCCGACCGCGCCCTGCTGGTCACGACCCACGTCTGCACCATGTATTGCCGGTTCTGCACCCGCAAGCGGGCCACGATGAAGCGGGGCGGCTGGGACTCCGTCTCGCGAGACGATCAACGGATGGTCGAGTATGTCCGCGATCATCCCGAGATCCGCGACGTGATCGTCTCCGGCGGCGACCCGCTCACCCTCCCGCCCGAGAAGCTCGCTTTCTTCGTCGAGAACCTCTCGGCGATCGATCATCTTGACGTGATCCGGATCGGCACGCGGGTGCCCGTCACCCTCCCGCAGCGGCTGTTCGACGACGAGGTGATCGAGATCCTGGGCGCCTCGGACAAGATCTGGATTCAGACCCACTTCAACCACCCCCGAGAGGTCACGCCCGAGGCCGCCCGCGCCTGCGCCCGGCTCCGGATGGCGGGGATGCCGATCAACAACCACGCCGTGCTGCTCAAGGGGGTCAACGACAGCCTGGCCACCCAGAAGGAGCTTTGCCGCGCCCTCCTCCGCATCAAGGTCCGGCCCTACT
The DNA here is from genome assembly GCA_021777685.1 of Planctomycetota bacterium. Classification (GTDB taxonomy): domain Bacteria; phylum Planctomycetota; class Planctomycetia; order Isosphaerales; family Isosphaeraceae; genus Tundrisphaera. The sequence goes on from JAJYDH010000040.1 coordinate 2,700, forward strand.
ACCTGTTCCACTGCGACCCCGTCACCGGCGCGGGGCACTTTCGGACGCCCGTCTGGAAGGGGATCGAGATCATCGAAGGGCTCCGAGGGCACATCTCCGGCCTGGGCGTGCCCACCTACGTCGTGGATGCTCCGCGAGGGGGCGGCAAGATCCCGCTGATGCCGAATTACCTGCTCTCGGCCTCGAATGACTCGGTCGTCCTCCGCAACTATGAAGGGATGATCGTCCACTATCACCCGACCGGCGAGCCGCCCGAGGCCCCGGCGAAGGTCGAGACCCAGGGCGTGAGCGGGCTCCTCGAAGGCAAGGCCGAGGCCCTGATCCCCGAGGGCAACCCGCGCCATGCCCGACGCCCCGCCCGGCCGCCGCTGAACGGGAAAGGCCCGCACCTGAACGGCAACGGCAACGGCAACGGCCACGCCAAGCGGGGGACGGGGTCGTGAGGATCGGGATCGCCTTCGACCTCGCGCCGACCGATCCGGCCCTCCGCTCCGAAGGGCCGGACGACCGGTTCGAGGAATTCGACAAGCCCGAGACGGTCGAGGCGATCGCCGAGGTGATCCGCTCCGAGGGGCACGACGTCGTCCTCCTCGGGGACGGTCGAGACTTCCTGACGAGGGTCCTCGCCGACCCTCCCGACTTCGTCTTCAACATCGCCGAGGGCGAGGGCGTCGGCCGCTGCCGCGAGGCCCGCGTGCCGGCCGTCCTGGAGATGCTGGGCATCCCCTATTCGGGCTCGGACCCGCTCGCCCTGTCGGCGAGCCTGGACAAGCGGATGGCCAAGCGGCTCGTGCTGTCGGCCACCGACGTCCGATGTCCGAGGGGCTGGACGCTCCCGGGCGACCTGGCGGAGAACAGCGAGGGAATCCTCACGCTCCTGTTCGACGAGTCGGACCCGGTCGGCCGCCGTGGCGGCTCGGAGACGCCCCCGCCCCTGATCCTCAAGCCGGCCTTCGAGGGGTCGAGCAAGGGCATCCGCGGCCGGTGCATCGCCTCGACCGCCGAGGAGGCGATCGAGGTCTATCGGGCCCTGGCCCGCGACTACCATCAGCCGATCCTCGCCGAGGAGTTCATCGCCGGCGACGAGGTGACGGTCGGCCTGATCGGCAACAACTCCTCGCTCCAGAGCGGGAACTCGTTCGTCATCGGCTCGATGCGAATCGTCCCGAAAAAGCCGGACGACCAGTTCGTCTACTCGGTCGAGGTCAAGCGTGACTGGCGGAACCGGGTCAGCTACGAGGCCCCGGCCGACCTGCCCGACCCGGTCGTGGCCGCGCTGACCATCGCCGCCCTGGACGTCTCGGCGGCGCTCCAGTGCCGCGACCTCGCCCGGGTCGACTTCCGCGTCCGCGACGGCGTCCCCTACTTCATCGAGGCCAACCCCCTGCCCGGCCTGGCGCCCGTGACGAGCGACCTCGTCATCCTGGCCGAAGGCCACGGCATCGGCTACCCTGACCTGATCCGCCGGATTCTCCACGCGAGCCTGACCAGGGTGGGGTTGAAGTGAGCCGAAGCCGGACGAGGGTCGCCGTCCTGTACAACGCCCCGGTGCTGCCCCCCGATCACCCCGACTCGGCCTCCGAGGCCGACGTCGCCGAGGTGGCCCGCGTGGTGGCCGAGGCCCTGACGCGCCACGGGTTCGACACCTGGCCGGTGGCGGCGGCTCCTCCGGTCGGGGACATGCTCGGGCAACTGGTCAACCCTGCCCCCGATGTCGTCTTCAACCTGATCGAGGGGTTCGGCGGCCACAGCATCGGCGAGGCCCATGTGACCGGGCTCCTCGAACTGCTCGGCCTGCCCTATACCGGCTGTCCGCCCGAGGCCCAGGCCCTTTGCCACTCGAAGGGGCGGACGAAGGCGTTGTTGAGGGGATTCGGCCTGCCGACGGCCCCGTTCGAGGTCGTCCGCTCGGGCGAGCCTGTCCCCCGGTGGGACGGCCCCTGGCCGGCGATCGTCAAGCCGGAGGCGGAGGACGCCAGCCTCGGGATCGACCAGTCGAGCGTGGCCGGTTCGCCCGAGGCGATCGTCGAGGGGGTCGCCCGGCTCCGGGTCCGCCACGGCGGCGACGTCCTGATCGAGGCGTACCTGCCCGGCCGCGAGTTCAACGTCGGAATCCTGGCCCTGCCCGGGCCCGAGCCGTTGCCCGTCGCCGAGATCGTCTACACCGTCCCCGACGGCTCGTGGCCGATCCTGACCTACGATGCCAAGTGGGCGGTGGGCTCGGCCGAGGACCTGGCCAGCCGCCCTCGATGCCCGGCCGAGATCGGGGCGGAACTGGCCGAGACGCTCGCAACGCTCGCGGTCGAGGCCTTCCTCGCGACGGGCTGCCGCGACTATGCTCGGGTCGACTTCCGGCTCGACGCCGAGGGCTCGCCGATGATCCTGGAGGTCAACCCGAACCCCGACATCGGCCCCTCGGCCGGCTGGGCCCGGGCGCTCCGGGCGTCGGGCCGCGATTATGAGGGGACGCTGGCGGGATTGGTGGCCCAGGCCGGGGATCGGAGGGCCGGACATGGCCGATCCTGAAGTCACGCTCCGCGATCTCCAACCCGGCGACCGCCCGGGGATCGCCCGGGTCCTCGAATCGTGCGGGGCCTTCCAGTCTCATGAGGTCGCCATCGGCCTGGAACTGGTCGACGAGTCCTTGAACCCCGGCCCCTCGACGGATTACCGCTGGTTCGTGGCCGATCGCGGCGGCAAAGTGGTCGGCTTCGCCTGCTACGGGCCGGTCCCGCTGACGGTCGGGACCTTCGACCTCTACTGGATCGCCGTCGCCCCGGAGGCCCGGGGCACGGGGGTTGCAAAGGAGCTGGACCTCGCCGTCACGGAGGCCGTCCGGGCGCTCGGCGGCCGGTGGCTCCTGGCCGAGACGTCCTCGACGCCGCCTTATGCCCCGGCCCATGCGTTCTACGCCCGGTCCGGGTATCGTCTCCTGGGGCGGATCGAGGATTTTTACCGACCGGGCGACGACCGCCTGACATTCGGCAAGCGGTTGGACCGAGGATGACCCGATGTTTCGAATCAGCCACGTTCTCGGCACCCACCGCGAGCACGACCGCCGGTGCATCGCCGAGGTCCAGGCCCTCCTCGTCGCCGCCTTCCCCGACCTGGCCGACATCCCCGACTACGTCGAGCGTAAGCTGGCCGAGCAGATCACGAGGAACTACCCGACGGTCCTCCTGACCGCCCACGGCAACGACGACCGCGTCCTCGGCTTCGCGCTGGCGGACCACTTCGAGTGGCTCGGCTACGCCTATCTCGACTTCATCGTCACCCAGGCCGAGCAGCGCGGGCGGGGGCTCGGCGGCGGGCTCTACGAGGCCCTCCGCCAGGACATGATGGCCCGAGGTGCCAAGGGCCTCTTCCTCGAAGTCCCCACCGACGACCCCGCGCAGGTGGCGACCGCCGCGAACCTCAAGGCGAACAAGAACCGGCTCAAGTTCTACGAGCGGTACGACGCCCGGCCGATCGTCGGGACCCTCTATGACCAGCCGGTCCGCCCCGGCAAGCCGCCCGAGCCCCGGCTCCTCTTCGACCCCCTCGACCGCGACGAGCCGCTCGACGCCGAGACGGTCAAGCAGGTCATGGAGGCCATCCTGACCCTCCGCTACAACTACGCGCCCGACTCCGACTATGTCCTCCAGGTCGTCGGCTCGGTCAAGGATTCGCCGGTCAAGATCCGCAAGCCCCTTTATGCGTCGCCCGAGGAGAAGAAGTACAAGATCCCCCGGCGGCTGCACCCGCTCAAGGTCTTCTGCTCGGCCAAGCACTCGCTCCACCACGTCCGCGAGCGCGGGTACGTCGAGCGCCCCGCGCGGGTCGACGTGATCCTCAACGCGATCAAGGACCTGCCCGACGTCGAGCAGTTGAAGGTCCGCAACTTCGGCGAAGCCCCGATCCGGGCCGTCCACGACGCCGACTTCGTCAACTTCGTCCGCGACTACTGCCAGGAGCTGCCCGAGGGTGAACTGGTCTACCCCTACGTCTTCCCGATCCGCCGGACCGACCGACCGCCCTACGAGCGCCGGGTGAGGGTCGGCTATTATTGCATCGACACATTTACACCCCTCAGCAAGGACGCTTACAAGGCCGCCCGGTCGGCGGTGAACGTGGCCTTATCCGGGGCCTCGTGCATCGTGGACGGCGAGCCGCTGGTCTACAGCCTCTGCCGGCCGCCGGGGCACCACGCCGAGCGCGACACCTACGGCGGGTTCTGCTACTTCTGCAACGGCGCGATCGCCGCCCAGTATCTCCGGACCAAGCTGAACGGCCCCGTCGCGATCCTCGACGTGGATTACCACCACGGCAACGGCGCCCAGGACATCTTCTGGGAGCGGTCCGACATCCTGACCGTCTCGATCCACGGCCATCCGAACTTCGCCTACCCGTATTTCTCGGGCTTCGCCGACGAGGTGGGCGAGGGCGAGGGCAAGGGGTTCAACCGGAACCTTCCCCTGCCCGAGGACGTCCACGACGGCCGCTACCTCGAAGAACTCGACGAGGCCCTTGAGATCGTCAAAAAATTCAATCCCGTCGCGCTGGTCGTCTCGCTCGGCCTCGACATCGCCAAGGCCGACCCGACCGGGTCGTGGAGCCTGACGCCCGAGGGGCTGTTCGAGGTAGGACGGAGGATCGGGGCGATGAAGTATCCCACCCTCTTGGTCCAGGAGGGCGGATACAACATCCGGTTCCTCGGCCGGAACGCCGCGAGGATGTTGACGGGAGTTTGCGCCGGAGCGTTGGGTCGACGGACTGGTCGAAGGAGCGGGTAGCAGTCAGCGGGTAGCGGGTAGTCATAGAAGAGGGGAACTTGGTCGGATCTATCAGAAGGCGATTCTGATTCTGTCCTTTCTACCCACTACCCGCTGAGAGGCTATCCGGAAAGGTCTCGCGGCCCGGAAACGGGGACGGGCACCTCCGCCGCGCTCCGGAGCCAGTCCCCATTCCGCACCCTTACCGGATAGCCTCTGACTGCTACCCGCTACCTGTTACTTGACCCGTTCGACGTACTCGCCCGTCCGCGTGTCGATCCGGATCTTCTCGCCGGGCCCGACGAAGGGGGGGACCGTGACCTTGAGGCCGGTCTCCAGGGTCGCTTCCTTGTACTGGTTGGTGGCGGTCGCGCCCTTGATCGACGGGGGCGTGTCGACGACGGTCAGGTCGATCGACGCGGGCACTTCGATCGAGACCGGCTTGTCGGCGACGTGCATCACCATCACCTTGCTGTTGGGCAGCAGGTACTGCATGGCGGTGCCGAGGATCTCGGGCGTGAAGCTGATCTGGTCGTAGGTCTCGGTGTCCATGAAGACGTGCTCGTCGCCCTGGGAATACAGGTACTCGTATTCCTTGGTCTCGACGTAGGGCACCTCGATCTGGTCGACCGACCGGAGGCGCTTGTCGATCAGCGAGCCGCTGTTCATGTTGCGGAGCTTGGTCTGCACCATCGCTCGGAGGTTGCCGGGGGTGTGATGGGCGAAGTCGACCACGACGAAGTTCACCCCTTCCATCGTGATCACCATCCCTCGGCGGATGTCGGTGGCCTTGATCATCATGGCGTCAAACGTTGCCCCCGGAAAAACTGAGCGGAAACCTCTCGAATGGGTCGGGAGAGACACCTTGCGACACTAACCGAACCCAGATGGATTGACCAGACCATTTAGTCTTGCGAGCTTTTAGCGGTCAGCCTTCAGCGGTCAGCAATACTATCGCGGAATTCACGCTCGGATTATCAGCGTTTTTCCGGCCGAAAGCCGACCGCTGACCGCTTTCCGATCAATCCGTCACCTTGACCGGCTTCGGTCGCGTAGGGGAAGCTGTGCGTCCCGATCTCCGATCGTTGACCCGGGGTCGCCGGGACGCGGAGCGTCCCCGACGGGGCTCGGACGATCCTTGGGGCTCGATCGTGGAGATTTGGGCCCCGAAGCCGGGATATTGACCATCCGTCCATCGCAGCCGATTTCGTTATCCTCGCCGCCGAGACAGCACGACCAGGCTGGCCAGTCCGAATGCAAGCAATGCGAGGCTGGTCGGCTCGGGGACCGTCGCGAGGGGCGCCGAGTCGAGGATAATCGGCCCTTCCAACGCGTAGGGCGAGGGGACGGCCAGCGGAATGGTCCCGTTCAGCGAACCGGACATCGAATTGAAATCCAGCAGCTCGGAATTCCTCGTGTTCGACCCGAACAAATCGCCATTCGACCCGAACGCCAGCCCCGCCGAGGACTGGGACGGCAACTGCGTTGAAAATGTGGTCTCATTCAAGGTGGATGAATTGATCTGATAAATATGACCATCGCCGTCGGAGAAATAGACGTTCCCGTCGGGGCCGGTGAGCATGGACGAAGGCCCGAGCGATAATGTCGAATTCGAGGTGATGGACTTGATGAAGGCGCCGGTGGTCGCGTTGAACACCTGGACATTGTCCTGGTTGATGTCGGTCGTGAAGATCATCCCATTCGCCACGGCGATGTTCTGGAAGATGTAACTCGCCGGTTGGGACACCAGGACGCTCGAGGAGTTCGTCATCAGGTTCGTTTGATAGATGTAATTCGTGTCGGTGGTAAAATCAAAATAGGATGTCAGGAGGTTGCCATTCGCGGCGAAGGCGAAGGAGCCGGAATTTATGGATAGGGTTCGGAAATTGTCGATCAACGCCCCGGTCTTCGGGTTGAATTCGAAGAAGCCGTAGCCGCTGATATTGCTCGTGTCGACATAAAGATTGCCGTCGGGGCCGATGGTCATCTGGTCGACGAAGTTGACGCCGCTGCCGAAAGACGCGAACGTCCCCTGGAGGGCGCCGCTCGAATTGAACGCGAAGATGCTCGTGGGCTGTCCGCCGAAGACACTGGCGGTGTCTCCGGAGGCCAGGAAATCGCCCGAGAAGTCCCCGAATGACGGGCAGGCGACGGTCGCCACGAGCAATCCCGAGACCGTGATGAGGCGAAAAAGCATGGGTTAAATCCTTGAGGTCGGACCAAGATGATGATTTGCGATATCCCCTAATTATCCGGATTCCGGTGGTGTCATTGCATCTTTGTCTTCGCCACACGCGGTGTCAATCCGCTTTTCCCGCCGGCGCGAAACTCGCTGTCGGCGGTCGGCAATTCTATCGTGGATTCGGCCCGCGATTTATCAGCGTTTTTCCGGCCAGCCGCCGAAAGCTGGCCGCTTCCCATTCAATCCGTCACCTTGACCGCCGGCAGGACGCCGCAGTGGATCAGCGTTGGGATGATCTCGCCGGGGACGAGCCCCGCGTCCTTGAGCCAGGCCCGGTATTCCCGGGCGGAGTAGGCCCGGCCCTCGGTGAGTCGGAACAGCGAGGCGGAATACAGGGCGACCGGCAGCGGGCCGTCGAGGGCGTCGTTGAGGAAGACGTCGTGGACCAGGAGCCGGCCGCCGGGTCGGAGGGCCGCGGCGCACCGCGAGACGATCACCCAGCAGTCGGCGATGTCCCAGTCGTGCAGGACGTTCGAGAGCAGGATCGCGTCGGCCCCCTCGGGCACGGGGTCCTTGAACATGTCCCCGGCGCGGGCCTCCAGCCGGTCGGCCACGCCGTAAGCCTCGGCCATCTCGACGGCGACCTTCAGCACCTCGGGCCGGTCCCAGACGATCGCGCGGAGGTCGGGGTGGCGGAGGAGCCAGGCGATGCTGTAGATCCCCGTGCCCCCGGCGACATCGAGCAGGAGCCGGGCGCCGTCGAGCGGGCACTTCTCCGCCAGCACGGGCGCCACGTTCTTCGCCCGCCCGGCCAGGGCCATCGTCAAGGACCGCGCCGACGCCTCCGACTCCATCGCCGACTCGATCCCCTCCTTGTAGATGAACGCCGCGCCGTCCTCGTCATTCGACGAGCCGGCCGGCCGGTTGGTCCGGAGCCGTTGGACCATCTCGACCACCCCCGGCGACTCGCTCGCCAGCCCGACGTAGCCGCCGACGTCGAAATAGGCCCCGGGCGTGAGGTGGTCGCGGGCCAACTCGGTCAGGCCGACCCGCCCCTCCTCGTCGTCGGCGAGCAGCCCGAAGGCTCGGAGGGCGGTGATCAGCACGACCGCCGGCCGCTCGGCCAGGCCGAGGTCGCGCCGAAGCTCGTCGAACGCCATCGGGCCGCGCGCCAGCCGCTCGAAGACCCGGAAATGGGCCACCGCCGCCGTCAGCAGCTCGGTCCCGTGGTTGCCCCGGAAGACCTCGAAGATCGAGGTCGGGTCGAGCATCGGCGAGACCATCGGAGGGTGCGTCATGGTGGGTGATCCAGGGTGGAAGAAAGAAGACGATTGAACCGCCAAGACGCCAAGAGAGCCAAGGAAAGAGAGAGAGAAAGTGAAGGGGAGGATTCGAGAAAAATCCCTCCCTCTTCCTGCCTCTATCTTACCTTGGCTCTCTTGGCGTCTTGGCGGTTCAATTCTTCAATTTCTGGGCGTCCGGACCTCGACCGGCTCGGGCGAGGCGATCTCGAACGAGGCGCGGGCGTCCCCCTGGCCGGTCCCGTCCAGGGCGATGATCATCAGGTTCCAGCCCGGCTTGAGCGGGAGCCGGGCGAGGTCGGGGAGCGGCGCCAGGCAGCCGACGGCCGGGCGGTCGAAGGCGTGTTCGAGGCTTGATGGGTCGCGCTCGGGCCGGTCGGCCACCTTCGCCCCGTTCAGGTAGACCCGGGTCGAGCCCTCGGCGGCGTACCGGAGCGCGGCGGACTGCTCGCCGGCCGACCGGACCTGGACCGCGAGGAAGACGCGGGACGGCCTGGCGCCCAGCTCCCCCCGGAGGTTGAAGGTGCCCGAGGCGGTCGATTCCAGCGGGGTCCAGCGGACCTGCGCACCGTCCAGGCCGGCCGAGGGCCTCGCCAGGTCGACCCGGTCGAGCGGGAGCCGGAGCCGGTCCGCCCCGAGGGCGAACGGGCCGATCGCCAGCGCCCGGTCGACCTTCGTCGGCCCGTTCTTGAGCGACCCCTGCGCGGGCTTGCTCTGGAGGAAGGCCACGACGTCGGCGATCTCGGCCGGAGTGAGCCCGAGGGAGACCGTCGCCGGCATGGCCGAGGTCTTCGAATCCCGCCGGGCCACCGTCCGGACCACCCCTCGGCCCTCGCCCTGGGCGGTCCTGGGGGGCTCGGACCGCTCGCTGATGGTCTTCGAGGGGTCGAGGATCGACTCGATCAGGTGCTTCGCCGACGGCGCCGGGGTGCCCAGCGTCAGAGATGGGCCGTTCGACCGTCCGCGACCTTCGACCTGGTGGCAGGTCGAGCACCGGCTGGACTCCCGGAAGAAGACGCCGAGCCCGGACCAGGCGTCGGCCCCCTTGGCGAGCCGGGCGTCGATGTCGGCCGGATCGACCGCGCCGGTCCCCCTGGTGGCGTCCTCCTCGATCGAGGCGAGGAGCTTGCGGGCCTCGGCCCCGTCCTGCTTCCGGAGCGACCCGAGGACCGCCGGCAAATCGGCCCGGCCAAGCGTCCGGGCCAGGAACGCCTTGCCGAGGGCGAGGGCGGTCGCGGGCGACTCGCCGAGGATCCGCACGGCCTGGGCGCGGAGGGCGGGGTCGGGGCCGGAGAGCGCCGACTCCAGCGCGGGCTGCGCCCTGGCACGGTCGGCGTCGGCCATCGACCGGAGCGCGGCCCGGCGGACGGCGGGGTCCTCGGAGGCCAGGTAGAGGGATTCGAGCGGGGCGAACGCCCGGGGGCCGGCGGTCCGGAGCGCCCGGACGATCGCCAGCCGCTCGGCGTCGGAGGTGGACTTCAGGTCGAGCCGCTCGATTAGCTTCTCCGTCGCCCCCGGCGGCCGGGACCTGGCGGCGATCTGGGTCGCGGCCAGGCGGACCGACTCGTCCTCGTCGTCGAGCAGCCCGAGCACCAGCGCCGAGGCGGGATTTCCGGCGAGCCGGCAGGCGTCGAGGGCGGCGACCTTCACGGCCGGGTCGACCTCCGAATGCCTGGCGACCCACTCGGCCAGCCCCTGCGTGGGCATCGGGATGTCGAGCGGGATGTCCTTGTACTGGCGGACCAGCGCCAGACGCTCGGGGCCGGTCAGGTCGGGGACCTTGACCAGGCCGGCGAGCTGGTCGGCCGCGTGCGCCGAGCGGAGGCTCGCGAAGTAGGCGACGGCCCATTCCCGCTCGGTCCCCCGGCGGGTCCGGGCGGCCAGCGCGACCTCCTCGACCCCCATGTCGCCCAGGCGTTCGAGCGCCCTGACGAAGGCGTCGCGGGCGGGCGGGTCGGCCTGCGGGTGGGCGTAGAGCCAGCGGAGCAGGACGGCCGCCGTCTGCTGAGGGCGGGGCTCGGCATGACGGCCGAGGGCCAGGGCCAGCTCGCGGGCCACTCGCGGGTCGGGGTCGTCGAGCCGGGCGATCAGCTTGGGGACGAGCCGGGGCTGGGCCGCCTTCGGCTCCCACGCCAGGGCCTGCGCCGCCAGGCGACGGACCTCGGGCTGGGGGTCGGTCAGGAGCGCGACCATCGCCCCCTCGACCTGGTCGCTCCAGAACTGCCGGGCCCCCTGGATGCCGAGGAGCCGGGCATGGAGCGCCCCCGCCGGGTTCCCCGCCCAGGCCAGGCAGGGCGTGACGGCCTTCGGGCCGCGGTCGAGCAGCTCGCGGAGGGCCCGGTCGGCCTCGGCGAAGTCGGCCGAGGCCATGTGCTCGAAGACGAGCTGGTCGTCGGTCGCCTGGCTGAGCCGCTTCCAGTCGTTGGCCTTGGGCTTGGTGGGCGAGGGCGAGGCGGGTTCGCCCTCCCAGGTGATCCGGTAGAGCCGGCCGGCCTTGCCCTCGCCCCAGGGAGGGCCGTCGGCGGGGGCGGTCCCGCGCCGGTCGAGGACGTAGATCGCCCCGTCGGCGCCGACGGCCGCCTGGCAAGGGCGGAACTGGTCGTCGTCGGCCGAGAGGACGGTCGTCTCCCCCTTGAAGGCATACGATCCGCCCTTCGGCTCGACCTGGAACGCTCGGACGGCCCGCCGCGAGGCGTCGGGCCCGATCAGGGTGCCCCGGAGGGCCTCCGGGAAGGCGGTCCCGTTGTAGACGACCAGCCCCGAGGGCGCCCCCCGGCCGAGCCTGGCCACGCCCGGGAGCTTGCCGGGCCGCTCGCCGTTGACGGCCGCGCGGTCGAAGTCGGCCGGGCCGCTCGGGAGGCCCGGGCGGAGCCTCCAGCCGTAGTCGCCCTCCTCGGCCACGCCGATCAGGCGGACGCCCTGGAAGTTCGAGCCGTCGTCGTCGCCGCCGTCGAGCAGGAACGGGGCGAACGAGCCGTCGAAGGCCAGGCCGCGATACGGGTTCCGGAGGCCCATCGAGACGAGGTGCATGTTCGACCCGTCGACCCGGCAGCGGACCACCCCGCCGGTCCTGGAGAGCGTGACCCGCGAGCCGTCCGAGCCGACGACGTGGCTGTCGTTGTCGCCGACGGTCAGGTAGAGCCAGCCGTCGGCGCCGAGGGTGATCCCGCTCAGCCCTCGGCGGTCGACCGCCGCGAAGCCGTCGGCGAGGACCGACCGCGACTCGAACTTGCCGTCGCCGTCCTGGTCGGCCCACTTCTCCAGCCGGCCGACGCAGGCCAGGATCAGGCTATCCTTGTAGGGGAGGATCGAGGTCGGCATCTCGCAGCCGTCGACCACGACCTCGGCCGACTCGTAGACGCCGTCGCCGTCGAGGTCCCCGAGCCGCTTGACCGAGTCGAGCGTCCCCTTGCGACTCCGGCGGACGCGGGTCGAGCCGCCCTCGGGGAGGGCCAGGGTGTCCCAGGTCTCGACGATCCGGTCGGCCGGCTTCCACTCGGCGACGTAGAGGTTGCCGAGGTCGTCGAAGGCCATCGCGGCCGGGTCGACGAGGGTCGGCTCGGCGGCGGCGACCCGGACCTTGAACCCCTCGGGGGCGTGATACCCCCTGAGCCGGGCGTCGGCCCGGCCGAGGTCGACCGGCCCCTCCTTGCCCTCGGCGGAGCCGGCCCGCGCCGGGCCCGGGGCGGCCAGGGCGAGGGCGAGGGCCGAGGCGAGGATCGCGACGAATCTCCTGCTCATGGTCGATCTCGCGAGTATCCGAAGGGGGTCCCGGGCCGGACGGGCGCGGGCGTATCCTAGCAAACGCCGGGGATCGCACAAGTCCGGCCGAGGGCCGGGGATTGGGCGAGCCTCCGGTGGGGCCGATGCCGCCGGCCGCGATTGACCGTCGCGTCGTCAATTCCTAGAATCGACCGAAACCGCCGGGACATTCAGGAATGACCTTTCCGATCCTCCGGGCGAGGCCGGGTCGGACGTCCAGCCGCCCACTTTTTCGCCAGGAGCGTCGACCGAGGATGGCCACCGACATCAGGCTCAAGGACTCCCTGCCCGCGCTGACGGAGCGGGTCGTCTCGACCTACGAGGAGTGCGGCCGGCTGCACCACCTGGGCCATTCGCCCCTGCCGAGCTACCGCGAGGTGGTCGAGATCCTGGCCGACCTCCGCGAGATCTTCTACCCCGGCTACGGCCGCCGCCAGAACCTCCACATGGGGAACGTCGGCTACCACGTCGGCGACCTGATCGACAGCCTGCACGACCGGCTGACCGTCCAGATCGCGCGGGCCTTGCGGCACGACTGCAAGGCGGCCCGCGACCTGGAGACCGACTTCGAGGCCGACGCCCAGCTCTCGGCGATCCGGCTCCTGGAGGCGATCTCCGAGATCCGCTCGATCCTCGGCGACGACGTCCAGGCCGCCTTCGACGGCGACCCCGCCGCGCGGGGGCTCGACGAGATCCTCTTCTGCTACCCCGGCGTGGCGGCCATCACCGTCTTCCGGATCGCCCACGAGCTGTACCGGCTCGGCGTCCCCTTGATCCCCCGGATGATGACCGAGTACGCCCACGCCAAGACCGGCATCGACATCCACCCCGGCGCCACGATCGGCCGCCGGTTCTTCATCGACCACGGCACGGGCGTCGTCATCGGCGAGACGACCCGGATCGGCGAGGGGGTCAAGGTCTACCAGGGCGTGACCCTGGGCGCCCTCAGCTTCCCCCGCGACGAGTCGACCGGCGAGCTGGTCCGGGGGACCAAGCGGCACCCGACCATCGAGGACGAGGTCGTCATCTACGCCAACGCCACGATCCTCGGCGGCAAGACGGTCATCGGCCACCACTCGGTCGTCGGCTCCTCGGCCTGGATCACCCGCTCGATCGCGCCTCACACCGTCGTCACCATCGAGGACCCGAGGCTGAGGATTCGAGGGGCCTCGCCGGACGGGCCGGCCGGCGGGCTGGATTATCAGATTTAAATAGGGGTTAACTCAGATGAGTGCCACCGGGAAGCGACTCTCGGCGATCGAGCAATTCCGTAGCTTGCCCGAGGTCAAGCCCGCCCTCGAACTTTATGGAGGGAGGATCATCCAGAAAATGTCCCCGAAATTGCCGCACAGTGTCATCCAGGGCGAACTGTATACCACGTTGAATTTGTTCTCACGACCGAAGAAAATAGGACGTTCCTTCATCGAGCTGAGATGTGAGATCGGCGGCAATTCCTTCGTCTTCGACATCGCGTTCTTCCGCCAAGACCGCCTCCCGGTCGAGGATGAGTCGGATGATCGGGCCGATGTGACGGACGCTCCGGATCTCGTCGTCGAGATCCTGTCGCCGGGCCAGACCGTCGGCGAATTGAAGAAGAAAATCCGAGCCGCCATCCGCCGGGGAGTCAAGATCGGTTGGCTGGTCACCAAGCCTCGCAAGCAGGTCTGGATATTGAGATCCGACTACAAGCCCAAGGTTTTCAGTCTCGGCGATGTCCTCTCCGGAGAGGATATTTTGCCCGGCTTTGTCCTCCCCGTGGCCGAGATTTTCGGATGGTCGGCCGGGGATTGAAAAGCGGAGGTTAGGCGGCAAAACCCATGATTACTCAAATCATCTCTCAGTGGAACAACCTTGAGCTCGCCAAACTGATCGTGGGCGTCCTGACCCCATTGTCCGTTGTCGGCCTCGGGTTCTGGGTAAATCGGAGGTTGAAAAAAATTGAATACCTGCAATGGGCCAACCAGAAAGTTATCGAAAAAAGGCTCAAAGTGTATGAAGAAATCGCTCCATTACTCAACGATATCTTGTGCTATTTCACCTACATTGGTTGCTGGAAAGAGTTAACTCCCCCCGATGTTGTTCAAATTAAACGCAAACTCGATCGAATCGCTTATGTTAACGCGCCTCTACTTCCACCTGAATTTATCGGGAAATACAACGAATTCATGAACCTCTGCTTTAGCACTTACTCCGAGTGGGGCCGTGATGCTCTCCTCAGAACCCAGAATGGCAGACGCCGGCAAGGCTATCCAGGTAATTGGAAGGTCGAATGGGATTCTTGTTTTGCGCCAGACAACGAGGTCACTGAGCCTGCTGCCATTCGCAAGAGTTACAGCGATTTCCTTGCTTTCTTTGCCAGCAGTCTGGGTGTCGGCGTTCGTTCCGAACTTCATACTCCAGGCGCGGTTCCCTATAATATTTACTGAGGCAACATGCCGCCTAACCTCGCGCTGCACCGGTCTTCTGCTTCGGGCCGCGAATTCCCTGCTCTCGATGCTGCGTGGTCAGTGACTTGGGCCGCTGCGCTTTCTCGATAGGTCACCCTCCCTCCCGGCCGAGGAACACGATCCAACCCCCGGCCCGGAGGCCATGCCCGAGCCAAGGAATTGCGATCGGCCGGGCGCGGACGGCGTCGATCGGCACGACCTCGTCGATCCGGAATCCGGCCGCTCGGATGTCCCGGGAGAGCTCGCGCCAGGTGAAGAGGTGGACCTCCATCCCGGCGATCCCCCGATAGGTCATCCTCCGGTCGCCGACGTCGGGCCGGCCGACTAGCCTCTTGAGCCCCTGCCCCATCAGCCAGAACCGCCCCTGCGGGTCGCGGAGGTTGAGCCACGCGTTGTGGGCGTGCAAGGCCATCCGCCCGCCGGGCTTGAGTATCCGATATGCCTCGGCCAGCGCCCGCCGCCTCGCCGAGGCCCCTCGGATCATCCCGAGCGTGCTGAACATCGACAGCGCGTAGTCGAACGACCCGTCCGCGAACCCGAGCCGGCAGAGGTTCGCCCGGACGCATTCGACCTCAAGCCCGTGCTTCGCTGCCTTCGAGCCGACCGTTTCGAGCATCGCGGCCGAGAGGTCGACCCCGACGACCGGGAACCCCCGGCGGGCGAACTCGATCGAGTGCCGGCCCGCCCCGCAGCCGAGGTCGACGAGCCGCCCGGGCGTTTGGAACCGGGCGGCCAGCGCCTCCGCGTCGAACCGGAACAGGGGATGGCCGTCGAAGTACGCATCTTCCTCGCTCGCCAGCCGGGCGGTGTGGGCGTACTGCCAGAGCGAGGGGTTCACCCCCTCGGGCAGTCGCCAGGCGGGGGGAGGGGTCAGGTCGTTCATTGATAATCCGGAGTCGATGGCAACGGGGGGTCGGGCGGGACCTTCAGCCAGGGCCGATTCCGGGCGCGCTCGTATTTCTCCCCGAGCATCCCGTGATAATCCAGCAACGGCTTCAGATGGGAAATATTCCTGCCGGAGAATTCCATCACCATCCGGAAATCTTCGTCCCGTCCGGCGGGATCGGGACGGTCAACGTCGCCGACGACCTCGTAATCGACGTCGGCACATCTTTCCCGATCCAAAATATTTTTGATCCATTGGTCCAGCCGTTCGACCTCTCCCGGGTCGCGCCGGTGCCGATCCGTCTTGAGGAGCCTGTCGGCGAGGTCGATCGCCTCGACCCAGCCGTCCCGGAAGCTCTGAAGCTGCCTTGCCCGACGGGCGTGGAAGGTTGCCTTCCGTCGGTAGGACTCCCGACGCGAGGCGGTCTCGACCGCCCACCAGGCGGCGGCGAAGGCCAGCACGGCGGCCATCAGGTTCCGGACGGACATCCGAGGGAGCTTCATCGGGGCCCCCTCGGTGTCGCGAAGACCCGACCCGACCTCGGGGCCAGCTCGACCTGCCGGAGCGAGCCCGACTCGATCTTGATCGATTCGCGGGCCCAGACCTCCTCCAGCGCGGCCCCTTCGGCCAGGAGCGAATCCGTCGGGATGTCGACCCGGGCCGTCTGCCGGCCGGTGTTGAGGGCGACGACGATCGACTCGTCGCCGAGTTGCCGCAGGTAGGCCGAAACTTCTCCCTGGGCGTAGAGGAACGTAAACGAGCCGCGACGCAAGGCGGGACGCTCGTTCCGCAGGGCAACCATCTTTTGGAAGTCGTGGAGGAGGTCGGTGTCCCAGGTCTCGGGGCGGTCCCAGCGGAAGGCCCGTCGGTTGTCGGGGTCGTGGCCGCCGGTGATGCCGACCTCGTCGCCGTAGTAGATCGAGGGGGCGCCGGGGAAGGTCATCTGGAAGAGGGTGGCCAGGCGGAGGGCCGAGGTGTCCTCGTTGGCGAGGTGGAGGAACCGGGCCATGTCGTGGCTGCCCAGCAGGTTCATCATCACGGCGGTCGAGTTCGGGTGGTAGTGGGCCAGGAGCTTCTCGACGTGCCGGCGGAACGGCTCGGCGCCGGGCCGGTCGTGCTTCTTGAAGGGGGTCTTCGCGTAAGCCTTCGGCTCGATGCCGTCGCCGATGAAGGCGGCCAGGCAGACCCGGGTGAACAGGTAGTTCATCACCGCGTCCCAGCAATCGCCCCGGAGCCAGCGGGTGGCCTCGTCTTCGAGGTCGATACCCTCGGCGAAGTCGGTCAGCCTGTCGAACGATCGGGTCTCCCAGACCTCGCCGACGATGTAGGCGTCGGGGTTGGCGGAATGGACCCTGTCGCGGAACTCGACCCAGAACGAGCGGTCGTCGATCTCGTGGGCGACGTCGAGCCGCCAGCCGTCGGCGCCGAGGTCGATCCAGTGGCGGCCGACGTCCCAGAGGAACTCGCGGACGGCCGGGGTGTCGGTGTTGAACTTGGGCAGGGCATGCAGCCCCCACCACGCCTTGTACCCCGGGGCCTGGCCGTGGTCGTAGGCGTTCATCGGCCAGCCGTGGACGGTGAACCAGTCGAGATAGGCCGAATCCTGGCCGTTCTCCAGGATGTCGTGGAACTGGAAGAACCCCCGGCTCGCGTGGTTGAACACGCCGTCGAGCACGACCTTCATCCCCCGGGCATGGGCCCCGTCGATCAGGCGGCGGAGGGCGGCGTCGCCGCCGAGCATGGGGTCGACCCGGTAATAGTCGTGCGTGTGGTAGCGGTGGTTCGAGGCCGACTGGAAGACGGGCGTGAAGTAGATCGCGTTGACGCCGAGGTCGGCCAGGTAGTCGAGCCGCTCCAGGACGCCGAGCAGGTCGCCGCCCTGGTAGCCGTATGTCGTCGGGGTCGAGCCCCAGGCTTCGAGGTTGCTGGGCTTGGGCACGCCCAGGCTGCGCGCGAAACGATCGGGGAAAATCTGATAGAAGATCGCGTCGCGGACCCAATCGGGCGTCTGGGGCTCGAGCACCGGCAGCTCCTGGCCTGGGAAATTCTCGGAGTCTCGTCCATATTATCCGGATTTCGGGCGGAGATTATCGCACGACTTCCGGAAAATCACGGCGAGACGTCCCGAGCGATCCGCGTGCCAGGCGGGCGGGAGTTTCAGCGATGGCGATCGAGGCCGGGAATCTCCCCCGGCGAGGGCCGTCGGGCCTTGCCGGCCTGCGTCGTTCGAATCCACCCTTCGAGGCTCTTCCCGTCGATCGTGTTCTGCTCCGGGAAATCCAACCTGACCCGGTCGGTCTCGGGATCGGGCTCGGGGAGCGAGTCGATGCGCAAGAATCGCCCTTCGTCCGTGTCCGCGTCGAAGAGGAACAGGAGGAACGGGCTGCGACTCTCGCGGGCCCGGCGAACTTCGGCCGGTTTCAAGGTCCAGGTCCAGACATCCCGGCGACGATGTCCCTTGACCCGGCCGGTCGCGGACGAGAAGGCCCTGACGGCCACGAAGAAGCAGAATCCCCCGTCGGTGGCCGCGAGGAGGTCGAAGCCGATCCCGGAATCCGGGCGATCGGGCCGTCTCGACACGATCAGGCCGGGAAGCCGGGACAAGGCGAGTTCGGCCAGCAGCTCGCCGCGCCAGCCGACGTAATCCGGCTGCTTTTCGGCGTCCGCGATGTCGAGGTTCCGCTTAGACATCTTCGATGTGGGTCCGCGTGAGGATCGGCCGGTTCCGTCTCCAGTAATCGAGGACTTCGCGATAAAGCCCGATTTTAGGATCGTCGATTCAATAACGTCCCGTCTTCACGGCGAACTCTTTGGAGTGCGGGAGCTTGCTCCCGCTTTCACGGAGGGAGCTTGCTCCCGGATCTGTCGGACGTCCGCGGCCGGGAGCAAGCTCC
>JAJYDH010000527.1 GCA_021777685.1 Planctomycetota bacterium
TCTCGGAGAGGATTCGCCGGCCTTCGAGGGCCCCTCGGCCGAGCATCATCCGGTCGAGCCGGGCGAGGTCGGGGCCCGTGGAGTAGAGGCCGCCGGCCGGGCTTGGGGGCCGCTCGCCGGCCTTCGGGGCGACCTTCGACGAGGCGACCGCCTGCAACGCGCCCCCCTCCCGGCCGTAGGTCACGGCCAGCCGTCCCATCTGGGCGGGCGAGGGGTAGAAGGTGGTGTCGACCATGCCCAGAGGGTCGAAGATCCGCTCCTTCAGGAACCCCTCATACGACGTGCCCGAGGCGACCTCGATCACCCGGCCGAGGCTGTTGATCCCGGCGTTGCTGTACGACCAGCGGGAGCCGGGCTCGAACGAGAGCCGGCGGCGGGCGTGGTGCTCGGACTGCTCGGCGAGGGTGGTCGGCGCGGGGGCGTCGCGCTCGGGAGAGTCGGGCAGGGGGCCGTCGGGCAGGCCCGAGGTGTGGGTCAACAGGTCGCGGAGGGTGATCGGCCGGGCGGGACGCTCGGCGATGGACTTGTCCCCCTGGCGGTAGCCGAGCTTCATCTGGTCGCGGAAGGCCGGCAGGTGCTCCTCGACCGGGTCGTCGACGGCCAGCTTCCCCTCGTCGACCAGGATCATGACGGCGATCGCCGTGATCGGCTTGGTCATCGAGGCGATCCGGAAGAGGGTGTCGGGCGCCATCGGCCGGTCGCCTTCGAGGTCGCGCCGGCCGACGGCCTCCAGGGCCAGGACGCCGTCGGCGTCGCCCACGACGGCGACGGCCCCGGCGATCTCCAGCTCGTCGACGAACCGTTGCATCGCCGACCGGACGCGGGCCGGCAGGGTCGAGTCGCGGGCGAGCGCGACCGGGGCGAGGCAGGGCAGGGCGGCCAGGGCGCGGAGCACGGAGCGGCGTTTCATGATCGATGCCTCGGGTGTCATTTCGCGAGGTTTCCCGGACAATTTAACCGGATGCCGGCGGCAAGTCGATTCCCGGACGCATTTTCGGCACGGACGACGGGGCCGGATGGTCGAGGCGGATCGTCGCGAGCCGGGGGATTTTTCGGATGACATCGCGACCCCGATCGGCGATCCTGTCAGGTCCGGGGCCGAATCCGCCGCGCCGGGTCGCGCGGCGGGTCGTCCCGCCGACTCCCATCGAGCACCCCAACGATGAAACATCCCGCACGCCGCAACCGATGGATCGCCGCCCTCGCCTGGCTGGCGGCCTGGCCCGCCCTCGGGGCCGAGTGGAAGGCCGCCGACGGCCCCCTGATGACCCGCTGGTCGAAGGACGTCCGGGCCGACAAGGCCCTGCCCGAGTACCCCCGGCCGCAGCTCGTCCGAGGCGAGTGGGAGAACCTCAACGGCCTCTGGCAGCTCTCCTTCGGCAAGGAGGGGGACCGGCCGCCCGTCGGCAAGACGCTCGACGAGCAGATCCTCGTCCCATTCCCGGTCGAGTCGGCCCTCTCGGGCGTGATGAAGCACTCCGACCGGCTCTGGTATCGCCGGACCTTCGCCAACCCCGAGAAATGGGCCGGAAAGCGGGTCCTGCTCCACTTCGGCGCCGTGGACTGGGAGGCGACGGTGTGGGTCAACGGCCGGGAGATGGGCACCCACAAGGGAGGCTACGCCGGCTTCAGCTTCGACATCACCGACGCCCTCAAGCCGGGAGACGGAAACGAGCTGATCGTCCGGGTTTATGACCCGACCGACAAGGGCACCCAGCCCCGGGGGAAGCAGGTCAACAACCCGGGCGGGATCTTCTACACCCCGACCACCGGGATCTGGCAGACCGTCTGGATGGAGCCGGTCTCGGCGCAGGCGTCGATCCGCCGGCTCAAGATCACCGCCGACCCGGACGCGAGGCGGGTGGACGTCGTCCCCGAGATCGCCGGAGACGCCTCCGGCCTGTCCCTCAACTTGACCTGGGTCGACCCCGACGGCTCCGGGAGCGCCTCGGCCAGCAGCGGCAACGCGCGAAACTGCTCGCTCCCGCTCCCGGCCGGCGCCAGGGTCTGGACGCCCGAGTCGCCGGCCCTCCACGGGCTCAAAGTCGAGCTGAAGCAAGGGGATACGGTCGTCGACGCCGTCGGGAGCTACTTCGGCCTCCGCAAGATCGAGGTCGCCCCGGACGACAAGGGCGTCAACCGGCTGATGCTCAACGGCAAGCCGGTCTTCATGGTCGGGCCGCTCGACCAGGGGTTCTGGCCCGACGGGCTCTACACGGCTCCGACCGACGAGGCATTGAAATATGACGTTGAGATCACCAAGAAGCTCGGCTTCAACATGACCCGGAAGCACGTCAAGGTCGAGCCCGACCGCTGGTACTACTGGTGCGACAGGCTCGGACTGCTGGTCTGGCAGGACATGCCCTCGGGGGATAAGTCCATCAACCCCGACCAGCCCGACATCGTCCGAACTCCCGAATCCGCCAGGCAATACGACACCGAACTCAAGGCCATGATCGACGGCCTCCAGGCCCACCCGAGCATCGTCATGTGGGTCGTCTTCAACGAGGGCTGGGGCCAGTTCGATACCAAACGGGTCGCCGACTGGACCAAGCAGCACGACCCGACCCGCCTCGTCGACGCCGCCTCCGGCTGGGCCGACCGGGCGGGGGTGGGCGACGTCCACGACCTCCACGCTTACCCACGTCCCCAGGCCCCGCCCCTCGAGCCGAAGCGGGCCGGGGTTTTGGGCGAGTTCGGCGGCCTGTCCCTGGGCGTCGACGGCCACACCTGGACCAGCAAGATCTGGGGCTACCAGGGGACGAACAGCTCGGCCGAGCTGACCCGCAAGTACGAGCGACTGCTCCGCGAAGGCTGGGACATGAAGGACGCAAAGGGCCTGAACGCCCTGGTTTACACCCAGATCACCGACGTCGAGACCGAGGCCAACGGCCTGCTGACCTACGACCGGGCCGTCATCAAGGTCGACCTCGACCGCGCCGCCGCCGTGAATCGCGGCGACATCTCCAGAATCCCCATCCCCCGGACCGTCGTGCCGGACTCTCGGGAAAAGGGGCTGACCTGGCGGTATTCGACCGACAAACCCTCGGGCGACTGGCAGGCCGCGAAGTTCGACGACTCCGCCTGGAAGGAGGGCCCCGGCGTCCTCGGGACCGAGACCACCCCGGGCGCGAACGTCCGGACGACCTGGAACACCCCGGACATCTGGGCCCGCCGGACCTTCGACCTCCCCGACGTCAACCCCGCCAACCTCCTCCTCTCCGTCCTCCACGACGAGGACGCCGAGATTTACCTGAACGGAACACTCGCCGCGACCGTCAAAGGCCACACCGGCAGCTACGACGAGTTGCCCATCAGCCCCGAGGCGAAGGCCACCCTCAAGGCCGGCAAGAACGTCATCGCCATCCACTGCCACCAGACCGGAGGAGGCCAGTCGATCGACGCCGGCCTGATCGAGCTGAAAAACCCCACCCGCTGACCCGACATAACCCGTTGAAGGACAGGCATTTCCCGCAGTTCAGGACTTGTCCTACCGTTCGATCCGGATCGCGGCAGGGCAAGCCCTACCCTACTTCTCCTGTCACGGATCGATGATGATGAGTGTGTCGTAGGTTCGATATTCGTCTCAATTTGCAGCCCCGGAGGGGCGACCGTCAGTAGCCCAGGGTGCAACCCTGAGGACTCGGGCCCCGATCTAGTACTCCGTCAAGGCTTAAATGGTGGGCCGTCGGATGCCACGGGTTGTACTCAACCCGTGCCGCAAGCCGCGTCTCTCGCACGGGTTCCGAGTACGGAACCGCGTGGCACCCGGACCCACCAATTAAGACCTGACGGTGTACTAGGTCCATCGAGCCCTGGAAGGGTGGCGGTCTCCCCCGGACGCGGTGGGACGATCGCCCTTCCAGGGCTCAATACCCCGCTCCGCGGCCATCCTCCCGGGGTTTCACCCCGGGCTACTGACGGTCGCCCCTCCGGGGCTGCAAGAGCCATGATCCCTTGATGTTGCATGAATCCGTGACGGTAGAACCACGAAATGCAAATCCAGGTCGAACCCATACTCCCTCCCGGAAGCCAAACCCAATCGCCAGGCGAACCCGGATCGCCTCGAAATTCCCACACGAACCCAACCACCCCGCCCACGTCGCGTCTCCAACTCAAACCCAACCGCGTCGGGGCCCGTCGGCCCCCCTCCCATTCAAACCCAACCATCGCGACCCTCCCCGGAGCCATACGGACCCACTTCCCGGCCACCCGGCCACCCGGCCGAGGGCCTCGCGGGGTCATTCAAAAGTCGTGAGGGCGAGGGAAAAGGGGACTGGCTCGAATGGCACTAAGCGAAGGATAAATCGAACCCCAGAAATGCTTTGAGATGAAAAGGGCCTCCTGGCACGATGGTGTTGCTTGACGACCCCATCCAACCAGGAGGCACC